>JBAXHK010000025.1:0-10075 GCA_037138935.1 Actinomycetes bacterium | reverse complement strand
AGTGGCTTGAAAGTCTGCACTCGAATCGGCTCGGGAAGTGGAGTCACCCCATAGGTCTCGAAGGATCCTTGCCCCGCCAACCGCAGCAGGTACTGAGCAGATGACAAGGGCAATGGGTTCGCAGGGTCATCGCAGATAAGCAGATGAGCCATACCCAAGACCGGCCAGCCGATAAGGGGTTGACCTTCGGCCAGCACAATCTTTGAGGCAGCCAAATTGAAGTTGCCTTCAACCGGTACACCCCCGACGGCCGGCGAGGCCGACATATTGCCACTTGCATCGGTCGTGACAGTCGTGGCCGCCACGCCAACCTTGAGTAATTGAGTGTCGTCAGCGCTGATGATCTCTTCTTGCACTCGAGCACTGGCTATCGGCACCGCATTACTAATTGCCTGCACCGCGGGGAGCACCGCCAAGGTGCCCTCGGCCGCTGTCAGCTCGCCAATTAAATCGGTCAGGCTAGGTACCTGCGTGCCGGTGGCGATCGTGCCGGTGACGCCCTGCGTCCAGGCCGTTGGAGCTTCCTTGGTGAGCCAGGTAGTCATTGCTTCGACTGCACCCTGAGGCGAATCGATTGAGATTACTGAAATAGGCGGCAGCCCCGTTAGGTCATAATCAGTATTCACATCTGCAAGCATGGGGTCATCCCAAGCGGTAATGCCGCCGTTGAGGATTCCGGCTATCGCATCGGGCGTGAGGATCAGCCCGTCAAGGCCGATGACGTTATAGGAAACAGTCACTCCATAGCCGAAAACCGGTACCCAAATAGTGCCCGATGGGCACTGCTGGGCAAAGTCACTTAAGTCTGAAGCCGTTGGCGCGTGGTCAACGAGTTTGACACCAGCGGCGGTGTCGGCCGAGACCTCGACCAAAGTCTGATCTGGGCATACTCCGGTGAGCACAGAATTCACTATTTCCATGGATCCAACAAAGCTCTCCGGCACGCTCACGTCCTGGGCGCCTTGCTGACACACGATCTGATCTTCAGCTATTGCCGCCAGCACATCCGGTGGCATTGCGGGTGTGCACGCGGCCACCAATGCGGCCGCACATGCAGCGAGGACGATGCCCCGGATTGTTGAAGCTTTCCGAGGCATCGCCCTCACCTTAACTCTTGTCTGTTGAAGCTAGCCGTACTAGGAGATCTTTGTAACCAGGGTCTTAGCTGTTTCGAGTACCTTGCCACCAACTGGCACGTAACCGAGCGAAGCTGCGCGTGACGGCCCGCACTTTTGGATAACGTAGTCAGCGAACTGGCGAACACCAAGGCCGTTAGGGCCCTTGCCATCCGTGCGAGCCAGCATGTAGCTGAAGATCGCTGCCGGGTAGGCACCCATGACGTCCACGTTGTAGTTCAAGGCCACCAAGCCGTCAGCTCCCACTGCTGTCTGGTTCGCAAGGTTCTTCGACGCCGAGGCAGCCGAAGGGGCTACGAATTCGAGACTTGCGTTCTGGATGCGAGCAACGGGGAAGCCCTTGGCATCGCCAAAGTCTACGTAGCCGATGGCACCGTCAGTTGCTACCACTAAAGACATGATAGTTGCGTTGTCCTTGCCAGCCAGTGAGCTTGCCGGTGGCTTGCCACCTGGGAAAGCGGTGGAGAAGTCATCCTGCACCTTGGTGAAAATTGTTGGTGCCCATGCGTTCAGGTATTGCAGGGTGTTGTTCGAGGTACCCGAGTTACCCGAGCGGTAAACAACAGTGATCGGGGTGGCTGGGATACCGCTGGAGATGCGGGGGTTGTCCTTCAGGATCTCTGGGTTGTTCCAGGTCGTGATATTTCCCGCGAGAATCTTCGCAAGGGTGGTGCGCTTCAACTGGATAGAGGAACCCAATGAGCGGCCGGTCTTGGTGTTCTTGAGGTTGATCGGGAAAGCGATCGCGCCACCGATTGAGGGGATGTATTCCCAACCAAAAGTTGGCTCACTGCCCGCGGTGTACTTGCTATCAGTCTGGGCAAAGACGAAAGTACCCTTGGTGAAATTAGACTTACCGGTACCTGAACCGGTTGAGGTGTAACCCATTGTAAAGTTGGTCTGTGATGCATTGAAGTCAGCAACGCATTGTGACAGGAACGGGTAGGGGAACGAAGCTCCACCACCACTCACGGTTACTGCGGCATTTGCCGGGACAGCGAAGGCAACCATTGAGGCTGCCAGGGCGCTGCTCGCTACTATCGCAAAGGTGCGACGCACGGGATTCTCCTTTGTAAATTGATGGAATTTCAACTGGACTAGCATGTGCTTAAACAATTTATAACCACCATATTTACACAAAGGGATGAACTAGTTAACTTCAGTTAATCCTTGCGTGAACAGTTGGTGCCTAAGTGAACTTCGGGTTAACCAAACCGACCATTCACGTAATCAAGGGTGCGGGTGTCTTGTGGATTTCCGAAGATTTCAGTTGTTGCCCCTTGTTCAACAACGTGTCCTGGCTCATTCTCGGCGGCCAAGAAGAACGCGGTGTAATCCGCAACCCGCACCGCCTGCTGCATATTGTGCGTGACGATGATGATCGTTACATCCTTTGACAACTCGCGAATCGTTTCTTCAATCTTTAATGTGGAAGCAGGGTCAAGGGCCGAGCACGGCTCATCCATGAGGAGTACGTGCGGATTAACCGCCAGTGAGCGTGCGATCACGAGCCGCTGCTGCTGGCCACCCGAGAGGTCACCGGCCGCATTGTTCAAGCGGTCTTTAACTTCATTCCAAAGGCCGGCGGCGGTAAGAGTTTGCTCGACGATTTCGTCGTGATTGCTGCGCTTCATTCCAGAAAGCTTCAGGCCAGAGAGCACATTACCGCGTATGGTCATGCTCGGGAATGGGTTTGGCTTCTGGAACACCATGCCGATTGCCAGGCGGATGTGGACCGGGTCAACCTCTGGGGCGTAGATATCCTTGCCCTCATAAAGCACCTCGCCCGCCAGTGCGGCACCGGGGATCAGTTCATGAAGCCGGTTCAAAGTTCGGATGAAAGTTGACTTGCCACACCCGGACGGGCCGATCAGCGCGGTAACCGTCTTCTTGTGAAAGGCCAGGTTGACACCTTCGAGCACCTTGCGCTTGCCGAACCACACGCTGACATCGCGCGTTTCCATCTCGACTGTACGCGCTTCCGGGGAAGCGGTGGCCTCTGATTCAAGTACGTCAACATCGACGATGTCAGTTGAATCAATTTCGGTGTTAGGCATGTACTACTTCCTATCTCTTTTTTCCGACACTTCGCGACGACAGCATTCGGGTCAAGGTGAACAACACTGCGACTATCACCATCAGGGTTAGAGCCGCACCCCAAGCTCGGGTGACGGAGTCCGGGTAAGGCTGAGCGACGTTCTCGAAAATATAAGTGGGTAGTGCGCTGATTGGGTCGATAAAAGGGTTGAGCACGGTCTTGTCGTTCTTTAATGCGGTCAAAAGCAAGGGTGCGGTTTCTCCCACTACCCGAGCGATACCCAAAATTGTTGCGGTGATAATCCCTGTTTTCGCAGCCGGCAACACGACCTGCGCCACTACCCGAGCCCTGGTCGAACCCAAAGCTAGCGCACCGGTGCGGAGTTCATCTGGTACCAAGCGAAGAACTTCCTCGGCGGTTCGAGCCACCGTCGGAAGCATCAAAATCGCATACGCAAGGCCGGCAGCGATGCCGCTCGTCTGTAGCACTCCGGTCAAAATAAACACGGTGAGGATGAACAAACCGGCAACAACCGACGGCACCCCGCTCATTGCCTGCACAAAGAACCGCACGTAAGGGACCGCGCGCCCACGCACCTCGGTGATGTACACGGCAGTTGCCACACCCAGGGGCACCGCCAGAATGGTGGCTATCGCCACGATCAAGAATGTTCCGACGATGGCATGCCCGATACCACCGTATTCCAGTGGCGTGCTTGGACTGATGTATTCGTTGCTGAAGAAAATAAACTGTGGGCTGATGGCCGGAAGACCCTTTGAAACCAAGGACCACAAAACGCTAATAAGGACTACAAGGCTAAAAATTGTTGCCCCGATTGAAAACACGATGATTAAGGCATCGCCCGCTGCTTTCTTGCCGCGTACCGCGGTGGCCGCCAGACCTGCGGCAATTAGCTGCAGCGGTAGGTAGATGGCAATCATGATTATCGGGCCCGGAATAGTCGAGTAGAAGAACAGGAGGGTCACGACCACCGCGGGGAGCAAGATTGCAAGAATCACGATCATCCGAAACTTTGAAGTACGCCGACCCCAAGGGGCCTCCGGGCGTTGCTGTGAAAGGTGCGGCACTGTTTCCGAATCAAAAACCATGGTCGCGCTCATGTTTTTAGCCGCCCGGTCCGGCGAACAATTAGGTTCGCGATGGCATTAACAGCCAAAGTGGCTGCGAATAGTACAAAGCCGGCAGCCAAGAGCGCCTGAGTCTCGCTCGGCCCGGAAGCTTCACCGAACTTCGACACGATCAGCGTTGCCACCGAACCACCGCCTGAATCGATAATGTGGAAGAGGTTGACGTCAAATACAATCTTCAAAACGAAGAAGACCGCGATCGTTTCACCCAAGGCGCGTCCAAGACCCAGCATGATCCCGCCGATGATGCCGCCACGGCCAAACGGCAGGGCTACGTAGCGCAGCATCGACCACAGCGAGCAGCCAAGGGCCTCAGCGGCATTGATGAGATCCGGAGGGGTACGAGCAAGAACTTCACGGGTAATTGAGGTAACAATCGGGATCATCATGATCGCCAACACGAAACCGGCGATAAACGGGGTGCCGACGAAGTTACCCGATGAGTTCTGGAATATGGGTATCCAGCCTAAATATTGATTAAGCAATTGCTGCCATTCGACGGCCGGTGTTACTAGCACGTAGAAGGCCCACAGACCCAAAATCACGCTGGGAATAGCTGCCATCAGATCGACCAGGTTGGTCAAGAACTTAGCAACTTTGGGTGGCGCTAAAAACACCATAAATACTGAAAGTAAAAGCGAGGCGGGCACGGCAATTACTAAGGCGATAACTGCCAGAAGTAAGGAGCCGTAGAGCATGCTCCAGATCCCAAACTCAGGTGGGCTAACGACCGGATCCCAGATTGAGTCGGTTAGGAATCCGATGCCTTGCTGTTGCAGGACCGGCACCGCTTGGGCGCCAAGGAAAACTGTGATCCCCGCGAGAATCAATAAAGCGGTAAATGCCGCGGCGGTTATTGCCCGATTGAAGATCCGGTCGCCCTTATGGGCAGTGGCCGACGCGTTTAAATTGCGCTTTGGCGCATCAACCGGTGTGGACACGGTCACATTCTCGCGAAGGCGTGTTTCCGAGTCCCGTACGAGTTCATAACTAGTGGTTAACTTTTGGTGAACGAATCGTTAACGACCATTTCACTAGTCGTGTTGCCCGCCTCGGATTTGGTCGAGGGCATGCAAGATTACGGGCTCAAGAGCCACAGCAGCATCACGCGCCCCACCAGCTGACCCTGGCACATTGATAATCAAGGTTTGGCCAGCCAAACCGGCGAGCCCCCTAGATAGCGCCGCGGTCGGCACCCCGGCGGCAAGTCCCTTAGCCCGGATCGATTCAGCTATCCCGGGAATCTGGCGATCCAAGAATTGTGCGCTCTGTTCGGGCGTGTGGTCGGTGGGGCTGAGCCCGGTGCCCCCGGTGGTCACTATTAGGTCGAAGCCCGAATCAATACCCGATCGCAGGGCCGCCCCGACAGGGTCGCCGTCCGCGACGACAACCGGGCCGGCCACCTCTATTCCCAGCGCGCTCAATGCTGAGACAAGAATCGGGCCGGAGGTATCAGTCCAGATACCTGCTGCTGTGCGGGTCGATACCGTAATGACAAGGGCTCGGTAAGTCACTGGCCGCGCACCCAATGGCCTGCGCGGCCCCCGAGCTTTTCAAGAAGTTCAATACTCGCGATCGCCGCCAGTCGATCCACGCCTTTCACCATGTCAATCAGCGCCAGGGCTGCCACCGCTACCCCGGTCAAGGCTTCCATCTCAACTCCGGTGCGATCGGCCGTGCGCACGGTGACCGTGATGTCGACTCCGGCGTCAACCACCACTAAATCCACTTCGACCGCATGGATGGCAAGTGGATGGCACAGCGGGATGAGATCGGAGGTGCGCTTTGCCCCTTGAATTCCGGCAATACGAGCCACCGCTAAGGCATCGCCTTTTGGCACCCCCGAGCCGCGCAGCATGCCTACCACTTCAGCGGAAACCAATACCTGCCCGTGCGCGGTTGCCGAGCGCACCGTAACTTCTTTGGCAGAGACGTCAACCATACGTGCATCACCGTGCTCATTTAAATGGGTGAAGGATTTATCCACCACGTTCACCAATTCCTTAGGTCAATGATGTCAACGGTAGTACCCGCCGGTACCTCACTTTGCCCTGCCGGGATAACAATGAAGCAATCGGCCTGCGATAGCCCACCTACCGAGTGTGAGCCCTGCCCGCGTACCGGGGTGACATTAGCCTTATCGGGATCGGTGAACTTAGCCCTCACGAACTGGCGCTTCGCCGGCGGCGAAGTTAACTCCACCTCACATGTTGCCTGCGCATACGGTCGATAGATATCTTCATGCCCTTGCATCGTGCGAATTACCGGACGCACGAAAGTCTCAAAGGAAACATAAGCACTCACCGGATTACCGGGAAGCGTAATAATCGGGGTGTTGTTTGGCCCAATGTGCCCGTAGCCTTGTGGCATTCCCGGATTCATGGCCACTTTCGCAAAGGTGACCGTACCCAACTTGCTAAGCACCGCCTTAACGGTGTCGTATGCACCCATGCTCACCCCGCCACTTGTGATGATCAGATCTGCGAAATGCAATTGATCTTCCAGGGTGGTCATAAATACCTCTTCGTCGTCAATCACCGTCGGCACTCTAAATGCCACCGCCCCAGCCTCCTGCGCCGACGCAACCAGCAGATAACTATTCGAATCGGTAATCAGACCTTTACGTAGCTCAGTGCCAGGCTCCACCAATTCACTGCCGGTCGAAATCACCACCACACGCGGTTTCGGATGCACCAGCACTGAGCCTTTACCTACCGAAGCAAGTAGTGATAATTGCCGCGAGGTCAGGTAGGTACCCGGGAGCATGACCACTTCACCCATCAGTACGTCCTCGCCGGCCAATCGAACATTTGCGCCAAAACTCACCGATTCATTTATTTGCACAAAGTCGGTTCCGCCATCGGTCTTCTCAACCGGAACCACCGAGTCAGCACCATCGGGCATTGGTGCACCCGTCATGACGCGAATCGCAACACCACGAGTCACCACTTCGGTTGCTCGAAAGCCCGCTGGTACGTCGTCCACCACCGTCAACCGGGCCGGGTGCTCATTGCTCGCGCCGGCCAGATCACCGGCAATTACCGCGTAGCCGTCCATGGATGAGTTGTCAAAGGACGGCAGTGGCCAAGGAGCTGACACCTCGGTCGCCAATACGCAACCATGCGCATCTAAAAGTGGCATGTCGATCGGGGCAAGGGCGCGGATGCCTTCTAGTACCTGATCTCGATACTCCTCAACGCTGAGCATGTGAGAAGCCTATGTGTTTAGCGGTGGGCGTAGTTTTTGGTGCGCGATCTGCCTCCGAGGAGCGAATTGCCCCCACCACATCCTCTAAGGCTTGCACCGAATGCCCACTAACAAAGGTGTCGATATAGGGCAAGGCTGCTGCCATCCCGCCGGTTAATGGCTCAAAGGACGCCACTGCTTTTCGCGGGTTTACCCAAATAATGCGATGGGCCAGCCGTGAAAGTCGATCCATTGAAGTTCGCACCAAGGCTGGGTCCTCGATCTCCCACCCATCAGAAATAATCACCACGACGGCCCCCCGCGCTATCCCTCGCCGGCCGTACTCATTAATGAAACGCTTTAAGGTCTCACCTATCCGAGTGCCGCCGGACCAGTCTGGCGCAGCCGAGGCCGCCTTTCGATAGGCAATATCTGGATTAGTTATTGACAACGCCCGAGTTAGCCGGGTCAACCTGGTTGCGAAAACAAATGCCTCCGCACCAATGGCGAGCACCCCACCGCGCGCCAGATGTAGATACACCCGGGCGTATGGCTCCATGGACCCAGATATATCTGCGATAAAGACGATGCGCCTTGGGCGTGGAACGCGAGCGCGCTTGACCATCTTTACCGGATCGCCGCCGGTTCGGTAAGAACCTCGAAGTGTCTTACGAATATCCAAGCGCCTGCCGGCAGAATGTGTCCTTTCGCGTCGCCCTTTGCGCATAGGAGGTACCAACGGCAGCTGTTCGATTAATTTCCGAATGAGAATTAACTCCTCCTCGGTCACCGCAGCGAAGTCCTTGGCTGATAGGCGCTCGTCGGTGCTCATCGCAGCGATCATGCTGGCTTCCTCGGTGCCATCTTCACTTTCATCACGTGCACCAGGAGTGGCGCTGGTTCCGCGGGGGCTGTTATTCGACTCCCCCGTTCGTTCTGGGTCTCCCGGCCTGCGTTCACCGGAAGGCGCGGCTTCAGGTGGCGCTTGATTTGAACTGTCACCTCGAAAGTCAGCCATGTCGATAATGCCGCGAAAAACCTGAGCAAAGACCCGATCATAAATATCAACTTGGTCATGAGCGGTAATCAAATTGACCCGGCCCAGCCAATACAAATCGGCCAGGCTCTGCGGCTCTGCGAGATTTATAGATGTTGCAAATCTTGCACTTCGTTCGGGAGTGACCGGCACTCCTGCCGCATGAAGTAAGTGGCCGAAAGACCCCGCAATTTGCGCGAGCTCAGCCACCGGCGACCCACTCATAGCCTTGCTCTCGCACTAGGTCCTGATCTTCTCGGTACTTAAGGACCGAACCCAAGGTCTGCGAAACCGCGTCCGCGCTCAGCCGGTCAACGCCTAACAGCATGGAGGCGTGCACCCAGTCGATCGCTTCTGCAACGCCGGGTGGTTTTTGCACATCTAAGCTGCGGAGTCGCTGCACCGCTCCTGCAATTTGCGCCGCCAGTTCAGGTGAGGCAGCTGGAACCCGCAATCGAACAATCGATATGGCGTGCTCAAGATTCGGGTAGTCAATCCAGTGGTAAAGGCAGCGCCGCTTCAGGGCGTCATGTAGATCGCGAGTCCTATTAGATGTCAAGATCACAACTGGCGGAATTGTGGCCCGCAGCGTGCCGAGCTCCGGAACAGTAACGGTCGACTCAGCCAGCATTTCAAAAAGGAATGCCTCAAACTCCTCATCAGCGCGATCGATTTCGTCGATTAGTAAAACCGCAGGGTTTGGACCTTGGTGTTCCAGGGCTTGCAAGAGCGGGCGCTCGACTAAGTACTCACGACTGAAAAGGGATTCTTCGGCAAGATCAGCTCCGCGAGCCTCCGCGAGTCGGATCCCAAGTAACTGCCGAGGGTAGTTCCACTCGTACAAAGCTTCAGAGGCATCAATCCCCTCGAAACATTGCAGTCGAATGAGCGGGGTGTCGAGCATCGTCGCGAGCGCTTTGGCCGCTTGAGTTTTGCCCACCCCGGCTTCACCTTCCAACAACAAAGGCTGCGGCAGGCGAACCGCACAAAACAGCGCCGTGGCCAGGCCGATTTCGGTCAGGTAATCATGCCTGGCAAGCCCTGCGATCAAGTCTTGTGGTGATGAAATTTGGTTGGCGATGTTCACGCGACTCCCGCGAACTTGGCCGGATCACTTTGAAACTTCTCCTTGCAGCCAAGGCAGCAGAAGTACCAGCGAGCACCGTCATGATCTGCGTGAATACTGGAATCAACCGCGGGAACCACCATGTGGCAGATCGGGTCATTTGCCAATGCTGCGTCTCCCACGCTCGCTACATCTCCTTGACCGGCACCGAGTAATGGCAGTTCTCGGATCCTTTTCGGAGCCCGTCTATCTTCAATGATCTCAGCAAAAATTGAAAGGGCGATCTCTTCCGGGGTTTGTGCACCGATATTTAACCCGGCCGGGGCATGTACGCGTGCCCGCATGTCGGGGGTGACATCGAGTGAATCGAGTACGGCGGATGCTCGCTTAGGGCTGGCGACAAGCCCGACATAAGGAACATTAGCCTTTAAGGCTGCGATTATCGCCGCCTCCTCTTCATCGCCG
>JBAXHK010000024.1:0-10178 GCA_037138935.1 Actinomycetes bacterium | reverse complement strand
CTCGCGGCTTTTTTGCCGGCGGATTTTTTCCCCGCCGCCTTCTTCGCGGATTTCTTTACCGGTGCCATCTTTGGATGTAACGCCTTTCTCGCACTTCCCCACGACAAGAGCCCGTGTCAAGCCTGATGGCTTGTACGGGCGTGAGGCCCCCATTGTGCCACCGCCAATAGTGCCCAGCCCAGCCGGGGGGCCCTCATGGGATCAGCACGCCTCGGGCCTGCCCTACCGCCACCACGGTGTTGTCGGTTTGCGTGACCGGACTGGCGATGGGGAACGGCCCGAGGCCATCGACGGTGTAGGTCGCTGACCAAATGGTGGTCAGAGTTACGTGAAACCTACCGCCGCGCTGGTACCCGTGAGCCACCGATAAATCCGGATAGAAACCACCGGGAGATGTGGTATCGAGGTGGGCTCCATCACCGAAATCCCAAGCCCACCGTGGTGTCGGCGAGAGCACGACCTGCTGACCGGCCACCGAGTAGGTGGATGGTGGCACTGACCCCGGCTGGTTTGAACTAAAGACCACCGGCAGATACGGCAGCACCCCACGCCCGGGTTGATAGCTGATGCGACTTGGCGGCATAGTGCGTTCAAAATTGTCCGAGATCGCGGCGCCCGCAGCGGCCACGGTTACCGGGCCATCAGTAGACACGCAGATCAAGCCCTTATTTTGCCAGGTCGCTCCGCCATCGAAGGAGAGCCAGGCCCGCAGGAGCTGCTCGTCGGCGTCATCGCAGGCGTGCAAAATGATGATGCAACCCGGCGCAAATACCCCATCACAGGGTTCGCGGAGCCGCCACCGGCACTCACTGCACGCTGCTACCTCATGTCTGGTGGCATCGGCCACGGTACCCGGAAGAATCAGCCCTCCGGTGCCCACAAAGCGATCTGCACCATCGTCGACCGAAATATCCACGGAAGGTACACCTGTCGCCGTTGCCAGCCCGAGCCCTGCGATCGGGGCGATCAAAACGACAAGTGCGGCCACCAGTGCCACCCGGGCAATCCAGCTACGCATAGTGCCACGTTACGTCCGCTCAGTACCGATGTCACCTAGTACTTCTTAGCCTGTGGAAAACCGGTTGCTAGGACTCTTAGTCTGGGTCCGCGAGCTTGATTCCAGCCTTTAAAAGGCCACGTTCTACGGCGGAATTGACCGTCTCCAGCACCTTTACTCGCGCGTAGAGCTTGTCATCGGCTTCCACGACCGTCCAGGGTGCATTGGAAGTATCAGTGCGATCGAGCATCTCGGTGATTGCCAGTTCATAGGCTGGTCGCTGCTCGCGGTTGCGCCAATCCTCAGCTGTGAGTTTCCAGCGCTTAAGTGGATCCTTCTCGCGCGATTTAAACCGTTTCAGCTGTTCGTCACTAGAAACATGCATCCAGATCTTTATCAACACCATGCCTTCATCGGTCAAAGTCCGCTCAAAGGACTTAATCTCGTCATATGCACGCCGCCACTGTTCCTCGGTGGCAAATTCTTCAACGCGCTCAACCAAAACCCGGCCGTACCAACTGCGATCCAAAATGGTCATGCCGCCCCAGCCAGGTAGATGCGGCCAAAACCGCGACAGGAAGTGGTGCCGCTTCTCATCAAAGGTGGGCGCAGCAATTGAAATCACGCGCACATGACGTGGGTCGATGGGGGCCACTAGGCGAGTAATCGCACCACCCTTACCGGATGCATCCCAGCCCTCAAAAACCGCGCAGATAGGTGGGCCAAGGGTGCCAGATCCGTCATAGATTCCCCCGGCGACTAGCCGCAGATAGAGCATCCGGCGCTGCGCGGCTGAAAGCCGGCGCTCACCTTCATCCCTAGCAAGTTTGAGCGAAAGGTCGTAATTATCAAGGATGCCCATGCGCCAATAATGCACTACTGCGCAGGCACCGGGTTTGGCCCACTGCTAGTGCAGGTGAAATCGCGTACCGGTCAGAGCACTGGTCGAAGCGTCCGCGCGTGCTGAACCGCCTGTTGCACGAAGTATGCGACCTGCTGGTCTTCAACCAGAAATCCATCGTGACCGTGCAGCGAGTGCACCGTATGCAACTCATCAGCACCGGGCACGAGATCCACCAGTTGCTGCTGCTGGCGATTTGGAAATAGCCGATCGGAATCGATTGCCACGACGGTCAACGGAACACTGACGCGACCCAGCGCTGCTTCGACACCCCCACGACCTCGGCCAACATCGAACAAACTCATCGCGTTTGTCAAAGTGACGTAGGTATTGGCATCAAAGCGCCGCGCCAGTTTTTCGGCGTGGTGGTCAAGATATGAAGTGATCGCAAACGGTGCCAGCGGCTGGCCAACAGTTTGTCCAGAGACGTCATGGGGATCAACACTTTGTATTTCGCGGCCGAAGCGTTCATCTAGCTCCTCTGAACTGCGATAAGTTAAATGCGCGATTCTTCGAGCGATCCCCATGCCAATATGTGGACCTTGACCAGCTGCGGCGCCGTAGTAGTCACCGCCGTTGAATCCCGGATCCGCGTAGATAGCTGACAATTGTGTTACGTGGGTGCCAATTTGGTCGGCTGAAACCGCTGCGGTGGTGCCGAGCACCAGTCCGCCGCGAATCCGATCCGGGTGGGCCACCAGCCACTCGAGTACCCGCATGCCGCCCAAGGATGGACCAAGCATCAGCGCCCAAGAATCAATACCGAGGGCATTGGTGAGTAGAAGTTCAACTTCAACCATGTCGCCCACGGTTATTACCGGAAAGCGGCTCCCCCATGCTCGCCCATCCGGGGCCAAAGACGCCGGCCCGGTAGTGCCCTGGCAGCCCCCCAACACATTGGCACAGACAACAAACCACTCATTGGTGTCGATGGCCCGCCCCGGCCCTACGAGTGAATCCCACCAGCCAGCGGTCATGTGGCCGACGCCGGCCGGCCCGGTGACATGTGAGTCACCGGTCAATGCGTGAGCGATATAAATGGCATTTGATTTGTCCGCATTTAGGCTGCCCCAAGTTTCATACGCCACCTTCACCTGCGGGAAGCTAAAACCAGACTCTGTAGTGAACTCTCCTAGTTCACGAAAGAGCCGATCCCCCACGGGGTCTGACTCCCGCCACGCACAGCTGGCGGGAGTCAGACCTTCGTATGACAGTGGGCCATACGGCGAGGGTGCGGTCATCGGAACTAGCCTTGCTTTGCGGCCCGAAAACCAGTTTCGAGATCGGCCAGAATGTCGACAATATTCTCGATACCCACGGCCAAGCGCACTAGCCCAGGAGTTACGCCTGCGGTTGCCTGCTCCTCCGGGGTCAACTGTGAGTGCGTGGTCGAGGCCGGGTGAATGACCAAGCTACGCACGTCACCAATATTGGCGACGTGACTATGTAGCTCCAGCCCTTCGACGAATCGCTTGCCAGCCTCAATGCCACCTGCGATTTCAAAACTAAGTACGCCCCCTGTGCCAAGCGGTGCATACTTTTGGCCCAACGCATACCAAGGGCTCGACTTGAGGCCTGCGTAGTTAACCGATAGAACCTCCTCGCGACTTTCTAACCACGTCGCGACGGCAAGTGCATTTTGAATATGGCGTTCCATCCGAATGGACAAAGTCTCGATTCCCTGCGAAATCAAGAACGCATTGAATGGCGAGACTGCTGGACCGAGGTCGCGAAGCAACTGCACTCGCGCCTTCAGGATGAATGACAAATTCACGCCAAACGCGCCACCGACCCCGAGGTCGCGTGCATATACCAATCCGTGATAGCTCGGATCAGGTGTGTTGTAGTTCGGGAAACGATCCGGGTACTGGGCGTAGTCAAAAGTTCCAGCATCGACAATGACACCAGCGATCGAGGTGCCGTGGCCGCCAAGGTATTTAGTTGCCGAGTGCACAACTATGTCGGCGCCCCACTCAAATGGGCGAATCAAATAAGGCGTGGCAACGGTGTTATCGATTATCAGGGGTACACCGACCTCGTGCGCGACCTTCGCCACCCCCTCAATGTCAAGTACATCATTTTGGGGATTTGATATCGACTCACCGTAGAAAGCCTTGGTGTTCGGACGCACCGCAGCGCGCCAAGACTCGAGATCATCTGGATCTTCAACGAACGTGACCTCGATACCAAACTTTGGCAGCGTGTAGTGGAACAGGTTGTAAGTGCCACCGTACAAACTCGGGCTCGAAACGATGTGGTCGCCGACTTCGGCAATATTTAGGATCGCCAATGTCTCTGCGGCCTGCCCGCTCGCTACGAGAAGTGCCGCTAACCCACCCTCGAGTGCCGCTACCCGGTCTTCAACAACGGCCGTGGTGGGGTTCATCAACCTCGTGTAGATATTACCGAGTTCTTTCAGCGCAAAGAGATTTGCCGCGTGAGTGGTGTCATTGAAGATGTACGAAGTGGTTTGGTAGATGGGCAATGCCCGGGAATTAGTTACCGCATCTGGTGACTGACCTGCATGGATCTGCTTGGTTTCAAAGGACCAATTGGTGCTCATGGGATTCCTCTCGAAGATAATTTTGTGTTTATGTGTGGGTAAACGGATAGCGCAAATGGCCACCAACGGCGGACCATTGCTTTACTGCTGCTAACGCGGTGCCCTTAGGCGAATTGGTCAGCGGGCGGTCATTCGACAACAACACATCAGGGGACCTCAATCCAAGTCGTGGGGTCTTGCCTGGTGCAAGACCCGCGCTTGCCCAACAATCTGGGCCTGGTCTTCTCCGGGGCACCCCACCGCGGTTGGAGGGTTGTCGACCAGCTAGCCGGGACTTAACGCTGGCACTCTTGACCTGGGCACACTGTAGCAAGTGGCACCAGAGCGATCAAGCCCAGCACCACCGGCCAGCACCACCGGCGCAACTATCCAGTTATCTCCCCGTGCGGCACTGCTCCTCGGTTACCCCTGCCATCGCCGCCGCCCAACTCGATGGTGGTAATCCTGCGGCCAACCCTTGCGCTACCAGTTGGGCCAAGGAGTACTCAGGGTCATCAACTTGGCCGCGCTCAAGAGCCACCAGCGCCCGCGCCCCGTCGCCGGTTAGCCAAGCGCAGATCGAGGTGCAGGTAGCGACTGGGGCTACCGCTCCAACAGGGGCGGCCCGCAGTGCGCTGGTAAGCACAGCAAGTGCGGCGAGTCGCTCATCTTTTTGCACCAGGTGCCACAACATGGTGTCGCGGACGCGAATGTCACTGAGGCAAAAGATGACTCGGGCGATATCGGAGTCACTGACCTCACCGGTGCCATCTGCTGCTAGCACGATGTTCAATATGGCCGCAATGCTTTCGTCGCGCCAGTGGGCCAGGATCGTGGCCGTGTCGGCGATACCTGCACTCTTCGTGCCAGCAGCCAGTTTTACTATCTCTCGATTTTGCTCATCTATCAATTTGGCGATCCGAACTCCCGCGTCCAGGTCAGCCGCAAATACCCGCTCGAGGTCAGCGCGACCCGCTAGTACGGCGAAACCTTCGAACGCAAACCTAGATTGCACCAACAACGCAGTGTGCTTATCAAGAGATTGGCCGGCGCGTGAATCAAGATCGTCGGTACTCAAATAACTCCACCAGCGCTGTGCCCGCTCCGTTTTACCGGATTCAGTTGAACTACTGACTAGGAGAGCGTCAACAACGCCCATGTGGACCGCGTGCATCACGACCATCAACGTAGTAATCAAGGGGGCGAAGGGCAGCGACCCATCCCAGAACTCGTCGCTGAATACACAGATGATTACTTCATCGGCAATGACATTTTGCGCGGTAAGGGCAACCGCCTCGGAATACTCCTTGAGACTTACCGACAAGTCGTCGCTCGGTAGGTCAACGCGTTGGGTGAGCCGGACTTGGTCCGCGCTCAGCCAGATAATTACCAGGCTCTCGCTCGGCATAAATCCGAGCAGATATGGGACAGCCGCAATCACGGCGTCCGGGCTGCGCAGGCTCAAAATTGAGTCCTGGGCGGTGCGGTTAATTGAGTTAATTGTCATGGCGCCTACCGTGGGTGCTCCCAGGGTTGACTACCAACTGCAAATTACCGATTGGGGAGCAACAGCCACCCAATTGGCAGCCTGTGGAAAGCCGCCACCGCGCACACTTGACAAGCTATTTCGGTGCCTCAAGTGGTAGCAAATGCGGTCGTTTCGCCACGATCCCATCGCCCGAGGATTCCCCGCGCAGTCTCCGTGTCACCCACGGGGTGAGGTGCCCGTGGAACCAACGCGCGTGTCCCACCGCCCTGCTAAGAACCGGGGCGGGGTTGATCGCGGCCGGAGTTCGCCAACTGGCATCAGCGACCCCCAGTGCCTGTAGGGCGCACTGCGTCGCCAGTTGGTGCCCATCCGGTGATAGGTGTAGCCGGTCGCTATCCCAAAACTCGTCCTGGTCAAATGCGGCCACGCCCCAAAAATTCACCAGATAGCAGTCGTACTCCGTGGCGATTGCCGCCATGGCACTGTTGTAGTCGGCCAGTCGGCCCCGAATTCGCCCCATCAGCATCGAGCGCCGGGCCGGATCACCGAAGGCATACAGCAGCACATCGGCGCCACCGGCCCGCAGTGCCTTGACTCCATCTTCAACGGCGGTGGCCGTTTGGTGGAGGTCATAGCCGCGTCGAAGTGCATCGTTTACCCCCGCCGCAAAAGACACCAACTCCGGTTGCATCGCCAATGCCAACGGCACCTGCCCATCGGTAACCTGCCTGGTCAGGCGGCCGCTAATGGCCAAATTGGCGTAACTGAAATCCGGCACCCGGGTAGCAAGTACCCCAGCGACTCGATCGGCCCAGCCGACATAACGGCCATCGGGGCCAACGTCATCCATTAGGCCTTCGGTGAAACTGTCACCAAGTGCTACGAAACTGCGCCAAGGCTTGGCCTGCTGCGAGATCACGCCACCGCCACCCTCGAGATCGTGTTACCCCCTGCCCGAAAAAAAGCCCGGTCGTCGAAGGCTTCCCCTCCCGCGACGACCGGACAACTCCAACCCTAGGAGATGGTCCGAACCTGTATCCACACCGACACGCCGTTCGCACATTTTTGAGTCAGGTTTTACTATGCGGGTTTGGACGCAGGGTCAACCTTGGTGGTCGCAAATCTCTCCCCGGCTTTTCGGTACCACAGTAAAAGGGCAATAACTCCTATGACGATCTGCGGCACAAATGAGGCGGCACGCCACACCAGATCAGCAGCCGTGGCGGCACCGGTCGCGACCCCGAATTTGGTCAGTAAGGCGATCATCGCAGCATCAACGGTTCCGAGACCACCTGGAGTAATCGGGATCATCATTCCGAGTTGACTTATTGCGAAGGCAGCAAATGCCACCAAGATCGAGGTACCTGCGGTGTCCCAACCTTCGACGCCACGAAGTGCAAAGTAAAGGATCAGGAACTGGGCTATCGATACCGCGACTTGCGCCACTGTTATCGCAAGCCAGCGCTTCTTGAGTAACTCGTACATGCTCGAACGGAACTTGGTCACCGGGGCGACAAGATCAAGACCTTGCAAGGACTTGATCCGGCCTGAAAAAGGCTTGATGAGCTTGTTTCCCAGCCTTCCGACCCTAATTGCCAGGGGCTCAGAGCGCATGACCATGACGAAAACTACGATCACAGCGATCAGCACCGCAAGCCCAATAAGGGCTGTCAATACATAGCCACCGCCACTTTGACCAGCCAAAACCAAGGCACCAACCCCGAGGATGGGGAAGCCGAGGGTCACAAACGAGCTCCAAAGACCGACCGCGGTGATTGCCGCTGTCGATGCTGTTGCCGTGATACCAAATGAAGTCAACATCCCGTACTGCACCGCAAGGCCAACCGCGCCGCCGCCGGGCACCCCGTTACTAATCGCGAAAGCTGCCTGGTTCACCTGTTCAGAACGCCAGTACTTAAGTCCTGGAGCCGCTGCCATGAACGGAAACCCGTAAAAAATTAAATACACAACCACACTGACGATGATGAGGGCCATTGAAAGTGCGCCCATCGACTGCAAGGCCTCCCAGGCATCGGCGTAACTACCGATCTGCGGGATGACTTTCCAGAAAATTAAAACAATGAAAGCTAGACCGATGATTCCTAGAAGGATCGACTTCTTTTTATCGAGTTGAGCGGTGGGGGCTTTCGCCACCGCAGCGTCTTCGGGCATGTGCGCAGCCTCTCATATTTGCCCCAGAGGGGGGTGCTTAACGGTCCGAAAAGGGCATTAGGCAGGATTCCCGTTATGCGCTTGGACCACATCTCATATGCCTGCAATTCAAGTGAGCTTGCTGACGTTGTTCAGCGCATCGGATCTGACCTAGGTGCCACCTTCGTTGACGGTGGCCGTCACCCCTCATTTGGCACCCGAAACTTCATCCTCCCGCTGGCCGGGGGCGCCTACGTCGAAGTCGTTTCGGCTCTAGATCACCCAGCCGCTGCTAAAGCCCCGTTTGGCCGCGCCGTTCAAAGTCGAGCTGACGCGGGGGGTGGTTGGCTCGGCTGGGCGGTCGCGGTCGATGACATCTCACCCATCGAGCTTCGTCTCGGACGCCAAGCGGGCCCCGGCCACCGCGTACGCCCAGATGGCACTCAACTGCGCTGGAAGCAAATTGGCATCTTGGATTTAATGGAAGACCCGCAGCTTCCTTTCTTCGTCCAGTGGGAATGCAGCGCAGCGGAGCACCCATCTGCTGCCGGTGGCCCGGTGGCAATCGGCAAGGTCGAACTCGCCGGTGACCCAGACATCATCCGCGCTTGGCTCGGCGAACCAGCAGCAAGCCCCTTGGATGAAGTTGCCGTGGAGTGGCTAGATGCTGATGAATCCGGTGTCCTAGCGGTATGGTTCAGCACGGTAAATGGCTTGGTTCGCATCGATTAACTGATCAAGGAGCCCACGTGCCAACTAATGATGGCGTGCCTGACAACCTGGTAACAACGGCCGGCATTATCTGGCGAGTTTTAGTGGTGCTCGCTGGCTTGGCCGTGTTAGTGGCGATCATGGGTCGCATATTTCCTGTCGTGTTTGCCCTGTTCTTTGCGATGTTAGTAACCGCCTGGACCATGCCGGTAATGAACCTCCTCAAAAAATTTCTCCCGAAACCCATCGCAATGGTCCTGGCCCTCTTGGCAATTGGGGCTGCGATTGTCGCGATCATGGCGGTAGTGATTAGCTCCTCGATCCACGAAGGGCCAAAGCTTGTGCTCGCCATCCAAAGTGGGTTCACCGACATTGAAGGCTGGCTAAAGACCGGGCCACTTCAGTACACCGACACCCAGGTTGCAAACTTGCTAGACCAGGCTAAATCAGCTGGTACCACGGTCGCCAAGGGAGTACTCGGTGATGCCCTTTCTGCCCTTGGTTCCGTCGGGACTCTGATTATTGCCGCTTCGGTCTTTATTTTCGGCGTGCTGTTCTTCCTGCTCACGCCCGGGAAAGTCTGGGACTGGATTATTTCTTGGATCCCCAAGAGCGCGCAGCGCCAAATAGATACTTCGGGTCGAATCGCGTGGGACTCTATCTCCGGCTACACCCGGGGCATCGTAATCGTAGCCTTTTGTGACGCTCTGCTGGTCTTTATCGGGCTTTTAATTCTTCAGGTACCGCTAGCCCCGGCATTAGCCGCCGTGGTGTTCATCGGTGCTTTTATCCCAGTAATAGGCGCACCAGTCGCGACCTTCTTCGCGGCAATCGTTGCGCTGGCTGAGCGCGGGCCAATTATTGCGCTCCTTGTTGTAGTGCTGACAGTAATCGTGGGCTCCTTCGACGGTGACGTACTGCAGCCACTGGTTATGGGCAAGGCCGTTAATCTGCACCCACTAGCAATAGTTATCGCCATTGCGGCTGGCAGTATCGCGCTTGGAATCGTGGGTGCGCTCATCGCGGTACCAATTGCCGGCGCTATCTACGGGGTAGCAAAATACCTGACCAACCGCGATCCTGAGCACCCGTATCTGCCGGCAGCCAGCCCACCTGCGCCGAGCCGAAGTTGCCTGCATTTATTTCGAGGTATAAAACCTTAACTCGGTTGGTTCACGTAAAAAGCCGTCTTGCACCGCGCCCAGCTGCCTTACATGCTCAGACTCCATATGCGCATCCCAATGGGCGCGGCTAGTCCACTTCTCGATTATGAGCCAATCGGTGCGGTTCACCTCACCAGCGCCCGCAAAACCTTCGACTCCAATTACTAGGTCGTACACCTCGCACCCGACCTCTGCTTTGGTCGCGGTGATTAATTCGTCAAGTG
>JBAXHK010000023.1:0-10281 GCA_037138935.1 Actinomycetes bacterium | reverse complement strand
GTGGTAGCCGGACTCATCACGCGTCAGGTTGTTGTGCCGGTTCGCGCTGCTGCACGTACGGCACTGCGTTTTTCCGAGGGGTACTTATCAGAGCGAATGAAAGTAAGGGGCGAGGATGACCTCGCGCGGCTGGCCGGGGCGTTTAATGACATGGCGGCGAGCATTGCTCGGCAGATCAAGCAGCTTGAGGGGCTTTCACGGGTGCAGCGCCGATTCGTCTCTGACGTCTCCCATGAATTGCGTACCCCTTTGACCACCATTCGAATGGCCGCAGATGTGATGTTCGAGGAGCGCGCATCCTTTGATGGGCCAACGGCGCGCGCGGCCGAGTTGCTTCAGGCCCAGTTAGACCGGTTCGAGTCATTGTTGGTTGATCTACTCGAGATTTCGCGATTCGATGCTGGTGCCGCGGTCCTCGAAGCCGATCCGTTTGACCTATACGCGCTGGTATCGAGGGTGATTGATGGCTCGACCTCACTCGCCGAACGTAACGGTGTGCCACTGCGCCTGCACTCCGAAGGTGAGCCCAAATTGCTCTATGCGGATTCGCGCCGTATTGATCGAGTGATAAGAAATCTCGTTGGTAACGCAATCGAGCATGGCAATGATCGCGGGGTTGACGTCACCATTGGCAGCAATGAAGAAGCGGCGGCCGTCACGGTGCGTGACTACGGAGTTGGGTTGCGACCGGGGGAGGCCTCGCTGGTATTCAATCGATTCTGGCGCGCGGATCCGGCGCGGGCTCGCACTACCGGCGGCTCTGGATTGGGGTTGGCGATCGCGCTCGAAGATGCGCGCCTGCATGGTGGCTGGCTCGAGGCGTGGGGTGAGCCGGGCGCCGGTGCCTGCTTCCGCTTGACTTTGCCGCTCAACGTGCGCGCTACTTTCATCTCTTCGCCACTTGATCTCTACGCCGATGATTCTGCACCAGCAAGTAGTAGCGCGATCGAGAATGTCGAGGTGCGCTAGTGCGTAGCTTTACGATTTTCCTCGCGGCAACGATGTTACTTACCGGCTGCGGCTCACTACCCGCCTCACTTACCGCCCAGGTGCCCACGACCGGGCCGATTCAGCAAGGTGCGCAAGTCAATCTTGATCGCAAGGACCAGTTCATTCGAGTAATTGCGCGCAGCCCTCGCGATGGGATGACCCCAACCCAAATCGTGCAAGGGTTTTTGGACGCATCGGCTTCATTTGATGGCGACCATGCGGTCGCGCGGGAATATTTGACCGGTTCCGCGAACAGCCGTTGGTTGCCTGGCTTGGAGGTGTCGGTTTATGACGGTGCCGCGGTTGTTACTTCCAGTGGTAGTTCAGTGACACTGACCGCGAGCCAGACCGGCAGGATCGATGAGATCGGCCGATATGTGGTGGCTTCCCCAGGCCAAGATCTTCGAGGTAGTTTCCAATTAGTTCGCGACGGCACGCAGTGGCGAATCGATCGGCTCCCGCAGGGCCTTTTGCTCTCCGCCTCTGACGTCGATCGTGCCTATCGATCATTTGCGGTTTACTTCTTCAATCCCAGTTTCTCAGCTCTGGTGCCAGATGCGCGCATGATACCCGTGCTTGGGCCTGGTCAGGGCACCACTTTGGTGCGCTATCTCCTTGACGGGCCAAATGATTGGTTGGCACCTGCCGTTCGCACCGGCTTCCCCGACGGGGTGGGGTTAAATATTGAATCGGTACCGATAGATGGTGGCGTGGCCCGTGTTGACCTAAAGTCCTCGGTGCTTTTGGCCGATGATGGCACGCGCGAAGCGTTATCGCAGCAGTTAGTTTGGACACTAGGCCAGCTTTCAGATGTGACTTCGGTTGAAATCACTGCCGGCGGCAAGCAACTTGTGGTGCCGGGCGTTAGCTCCCCGCAGCCGGTAGACGCCTGGCCGAAGGTTAATCCAGACGCCTTACCCGATAACTCGTCAGGGTATGTGGCGCGCAGCCGCTCGGTGGTGCGATTGGGTACCGCTACTGATCGCGCAGTGCCCGGAGATGCTGGCAGTGGCGCGGTTTCCTTCCTGAGGTTTGCTGTTGATCGGTTGTCGACCGCGGTCGCAGGGATTGATGCTGACGGCACGTTGTGGCGCGGCGCGATTGCGCAGGATGCACCGTTACTTGCTTTGACCCGGGGTGAAGCATTAGCGGCTCCGGTCTTTGACGCCGACGGGAATATCTGGGTCGTTAATGCCCTGACGGGCCTAACCCGCGTGGATCGCATCGGACGAAGGGCTGAGGTTGACGTGGCAGGCCTGCCGGCGGAGTCGTCATTGCTCGCCGCAGTTCCATCACGCGATGGCACTCGGTGCGCATTAATTGTGCAGCAAGGAGTGCGCACGGCGCTTTACGTAGGTGTGATCGTGAGATCAAACGTGGGTGCCCCGATGACAATTGCTGATCCGATCAGGGTCGAGACTCGGCTGACCGAAGCCATCAGCGTTGGTTGGGCCGGCGCTAACTCCTTACTTGTGATCGGAAGTGATGGCGCGGAGTCTTTGCAGGTGTTTGATCTGAATTTGGCGAGGGGTTCGATTATTGGCATTGGTGCTCCCGAAGCGCCGGTCATGGTGGCGACCGCACCAGGCCTACCGGCACTGGTTGGTGCAGCGGACGGCTGGATTTATGAGTATGTGGGTTCTAACTGGCGCAAGCGCACCAGCGGTACCTCACCGGCCTATCCGAATTGATTCAACGCTGGGTCGATTATTGCCAACTACGCGATGGGGTGCCGGCGACCGCGGCGATACCGGCCACGATTACGTCTGCGTTTACTAAAGTGTGCACCGCCTCCAAAGTTGTTGCGCCAGTGGTGATGACATCGTCAACCACGATGATCCGGTAACCAGCAAATTTCGCCAGTTTGGCTAATTGCTTCGGGCGCGGCTGGAAGGCGCCTTTGATTGCGGCCTGACGCTGGGCCGCCGACCTGCCGACATGTTTGCCGTTGTCTAGGTGGCGGGTGAGTAATTGTTGAACCCGCGCTGGCTGATTTGCGTGGGTAAGCACCTGCGCCGCCCGGTGGGCGATCAATGAAGTGGTATCTGCTCCCCGGGCGCGAACTGCGCCGCGATGCGGGGGGATGGTGACCAAAAGAGTGGGGCCGGAGGTCAAAGTCGCGATCGCACTAGCCAGCAAAGTGCCAAGTGGGGCGGTCAAGGAGCGCACTCCATGTTCCTTGTGGGCGATGATCGCGGATTTGGCTTGGCCTTGATAACGCGAGCCGATGGCCACCGGCATGGCGGTGATTTGCGGGTGGGGTCCAACCTGTCGGCACATCGCGGCCCAACACGTGGGGCACAAGGTGGTGCCGAGTACGTCGCAGCCCACGCAAGATCGGCTCAGTACGAGGTCAATACCTGCATCCAGCAGCCGGCCAGCGCCCATCTGCGCCCCCTTTGCGGCCCCGGTGGATTCTGCTCACCATCTCCTCGTCAGGGCAAGGGGCACTTGCTGCGCTGTGGATAGGGGCACCCGCCAAACGCCGTGATCTCCTCGTGACCTCTACGATGGAGTGCGCCAGCGGGCTGGTGCGGTGATTTACCCCGAGAGCGTCGACCTAGTCGACCGATCCGAAAGGCCTGTCACTGTGGGTGTGCTGGACAAAATCCTTCGTGTTGGTGAAGGCAAGACCCTGAGGCGGCTCGTTGCCATTGCTGCCGCGGTCAATGCGATCGAGGATGAATTTGTCTCCTTGACCGATGCTGAGCTTCGGGCGCTAACCGAGGAGTTCAAGAAGCGCTATCAGGGTGGTGAATCACTAGATGACCTACTGCCAGAGGCTTTCGCAACGGTGCGCGAAGCCGCCCGGCGCACGCTGGGCCAGCGCCACTACGACGTACAGATCATGGGTGGTGCCGCATTGCATATGGGCAATATCGCCGAGATGCGAACCGGTGAAGGCAAGACCTTGGTTTCGACTTTGCCCGCATACCTAAATGCCCTCTCGGGCAAGGGTGTGCACGTTGTCACGGTTAACGATTACCTCGCCGAGCGAGATGGTGAGTGGATGGGGCGCGTGCACCGCTTCCTTGGCCTTGAGGTCGGCACAATTTTGTCAAACATGACTCCGGCAGAACGGCGCCTTGCTTATGCGGCGGATATCACCTACGGCACTAATAACGAATTCGGATTCGACTATCTGCGCGACAACATGGCGTGGTCGAGCGAGGAGTTAGTGCAGCGTGGTCACAACTTCGCGGTTGTCGATGAGGTTGACTCCATTCTTATTGACGAGGCTCGCACCCCATTGATCATCAGCGGCCCGGCCGACCAAGCAAATAGCTGGTACGCAGAGTTCGCGCGGATGGTAAAGCTACTCAATCGCGATGAAGATTATGAAGTAGACGAGAAGAAGAAGACAATCGGTGTTCTTGAGTCAGCAATCGACAAGATTGAAGATCAAATAGGTATCGATAATCTTTATGACACGGTCAACACCCCACTCGTTGGATTCTTGAATAACGCCATCCGTGCCAAGGATCTGTTCAAGAAGGATCGCGATTACGTGGTTATCGACGGCGAGGTTCTCATCGTCGATGAACACACTGGCCGCATCCTGGCCGGGCGTCGTTATAACGAGGGCCTGCATCAATCACTTGAAGCAAAAGAAGGTGTGGAGATCAAGGCCGAGAATCAAACTCTCGCGACCGTGACTTTGCAGAACTTCTTCCGGCTCTACACCCGCCTATCGGGCATGACCGGCACCGCAATGACCGAAGCTAATGAGTTCTCGACCATCTACAACCTCGGAGTGGTGCCGATCCCGACGAATCGTCCGATGGTTCGTATCGATCAAGCTGATGTGGTGTTTCGCACCGGTGACGCCAAGCTCACTGCTGTTGTCGCCGATATTGTCGAGCGCCACGAGCATGGCCAGCCAATTTTGGTGGGCACCACCAGTGTCGAAAAATCAGAGGATCTATCCAAGCTCCTGAAACAAAATGGGGTTCCGCACGAAGTCCTCAACGCGAAGCACCACCACCGCGAAGCTGCCATCGTTGCTCAGGCTGGCCGGCGCGGCGCGGTCACTGTCGCCACGAATATGGCTGGCCGCGGTACCGACATCATGTTGGGCGGTAACCCGGAGTTCATGGCGGCAGCGGCCCTTACCCAGCAGGGGCTATCGCCGGTTGAGGATCCGGAGGCTTACGAAAGCGCCTGGCCCGCGGCCATTGAGCAGGCGCGAGGTGCGGTTAAAGCCGAGCATGACGAAGTGGTGGCCCTCGGTGGCCTCTATGTGCTCGCGACCGAGCGCCATGAGTCGCGTCGTATTGACAATCAG
Source organism: Actinomycetes bacterium (assembly GCA_037138935.1). Taxonomy (GTDB): domain Bacteria; phylum Actinomycetota; class Actinomycetes; order S36-B12; family S36-B12. The sequence goes on along the minus strand of JBAXHK010000023.1, from coordinate 5,006 downwards.
CTGCGCGGGCGCTCTGGCCGCCAAGGTGATCCTGGTGAATCCCAGTTTTATCTTTCATTGCAGGACGACCTCATGAGGTTATTCAAGGCCGACATGGTCGACGCATTCCTGCGCCGATTCAACGTGCCCGATGATGTGCCTATTGAGGCCAAGATGGTCACCAACGCCATCCGGTCTGCACAGTCGCAGGTGGAGGCGCAGAACTTTGAAATCCGCAAGGATGTCTTGAAGTACGACGACGTGCTAAATCGCCAGCGGTTGGTTATCTATGACGAGCGTCGCCGGGTGCTCGAAGGCGAAGATATTGAAGAGCAGGTGCGCGACTTCATTACCGACACCGTAGAGGGGTACGTGCGTGCGGCAACAGCTGACGGATATCCCGAGGACTGGGATCTTGATCAACTCTGGACTGCACTTAAGCAGCTCTACCCGGTTGAGGCCACGATCACCGAACTTGAGCAGGCATCGGGTGGTGACCGATCCGGGCTAAGCCAGGATTACTTGGCGGCCGAACTCAAAGACGATGCCCAGCACGCCTATGACATCCGCGAGGAAAGCCTCGGTGACGAAGTCGCCCGTGAGCTTGAGCGGCGAGTTATTTTGTCAGTGCTGGACCGCAAATGGCGCGAGCATCTGTATGAGATGGATTATCTCCGCGATGGCATTGGCCTACGCGCGATGGCGCAGCGCGATCCACTCATTGAATACCAGCGCGAAGGCTTTGACCTTTTCAACGCCATGATGGATGGCATCAAAGAGGAAACCGTTGGCTATTTGTTCAATGTCGAAGTTCAGGCTGCTGCCCCGGCACCGGTGGGAGAAGAGCCCGAGTCAGTAATCGGCGAGGTGATCGCTGAAGCGGCCGCGCCCAAGGCGCCGCTGCTGGCTAAGGGGCTGGCACCGAGTCGTCCGGCCCACATGGAGTACTCCGCACCTAGTGAGTCAGGTGGCGTAGTGCATGGCGCCATGGAAGTTGACGAAGATGGGATTGTTGAAATCGATCCCGATGCCACTAGGGCTGATCGGCGCCGCGCTGAGCGGTCCCGCCGCAAGGGCGTGCGCTAACTGCACCTTGAGCGAGCCTTGGTGCATCAGCCAAGGTTGACGGCCGTTATCAGCCAGCGGTCACCAGTGTATTCAAAACGCATCGCGATGGCGCGGGCACGATCGCTGCTAACCAAAACGGCAGAGGTCTCGGCGATGCCGTCAACAATGTGACAGATTCGAATAGATCGGACTTGTTTAAGGGTGCGCATGGCACCTTGGGTCTTTCCTGCGGTTCGGGTGCTCGGGTGACGGCGAATAGCGGCACCGCGTTCTGCGAGGTGGGCTAATTGGCGCCGTTCAACCCAGCGGGTGAGCTGGCCAGCCGGGCGATCCCCGATCCCCACCTCACCGACCGCACGTGCCATGCGGGCCACCCAGGCGATGGGCGGGGCATTGTTTGGTATCGAGTCGTTAGGCCCCGAGTCGTCGGGCCCCGAATCATAAGAGCCGGCCGGCGCGGTTCCGACCAGGTGTAAGTGCCGAGGAGCTGTTGGCACCGCATCGATACCTGGTGCCACCTGCCAGTCCAAGGGCAGGGGCAGTTGGGCGAGAGGGGCGAGTTCTTGGACGGTCACGGTCGTTCTCCTTAGTTGGTGTTAACTGGAGGACGGCCGCGGTCGGGGGGTCGCGGGAGTCTTTAGACCCGGTTGCTTGGGTCAAATTATTTATTTGTCGGTTTACTTGTGTTTGCGTGTATTTGCTGCTGAGGAGAGTTCTACGTCAACTGGCATGGCCTGTCAATGGCACCTACCAGCTCGCTGTGGATAACTTTCCCGGGATTATCCGCAGGTGAGCGAGAATCATCATGTAAAAAGTGTGCCCCGGCGCAGTGCTGCTCAAACCTAATAATTTGGAGGCTTTCACTTGACTACCATTATCGATCCAGATCACCTACTGGCGCATGCGGCCGCTGGCTATCAATCTCATTGTGATGCCGAAGTCATCGCCGAGGCGACGGGCTTGGTGGAGGTGGAGCAGGCCCGGGTACGGCTGGTTGACCGGCTGCGGGCGACAACCGGCCGGGTGGGTATCTCGGTGGCTGGGTTGCCGGTGATTTATGGGTCCGTGGTCGATGTTGGTGCTGACTTAATGATCATTGCTGGCGTAGATGAAAAAGTCTGGGCCCTGCGTAGCACTGCGGTGATCGCCATATCGGGGCTGGCGTCCGGCCTACGTGATGAAGGTCCGGGCCCGGTAATCCCAGGGCTGACTTGGCCCGGGTATCTGCGGCAATTGGCCGGTTCTTGGGTCCGGGTGCATACCGGTGATGGAGAAATACATGTCGGTGAACTTGCGGGGGTGGGTGCTGATTTCTTTGATCTCAACGTGGGTGGTGCTGGCCAAATTGGTTACGCCTCAACCATTTCACTCACTGCGGTGATAGCGGTGCAGGTTCCTGGCTGAAGGGATGGGATTTAACAAAATCCTGGGTTACTTGGTACATCCGCATGATGAAAGCTTCCAGTTCGGCGGCTTCGACCCGCCATTGGCCCCGCCCGCCGATTTTGATTGCTGGTAATTCGCCGTTTCGCACCAACGCGTACGTCTGGGCGGCAGAAATGTTCAAGGCATCGGCGACATCGGCGAGGGTTAGAAAGCGGAGGGGCATGGGCCAATGGTGCCAAATTTTCCGCTGTCCGTAGTCGGAAAAAATCTCTCCTGTGGATAACTTTCCACTGACTTTCTATTTTGAGCGAAACTAGTGCCACATATTTTCAATGCTGGGGGAGCAAATGGCAGTGCTTACAAGTCAACTTACAAGTCAACTTACAAGTCAAGTACCAGCGAAAAGGTTACGAGTAGTGCGCTGGCGCGATCTTCGCCTTTGGGTGGGCTTGGCCATCATGGTGTTGGCGATGTTTGCCGGTGCATTCCTTTTATCGCGTGGTGAGCAGACAACCACCGTCTGGCGCGCAAGCAGCGATTTGTCCATTGGTTCGGTACCGATGGCCACCCCCGTAACCGTGGCACTTGGTGAAGCCCAGGGCCAATACCTACCGGCGAGTGAGCCGCTGACCGGGCAACTACGTTGGCCCGTTGCGGCTGGTGATCTGATCCCCCGTGGCGCCCTTGGCTACGCGCCGTTACTTGATGCGCGCCTGGTGACACTTCCGGTTGACCCATTGCATGCCCCGGTGAACTTAGCGACAGGAGATATTGTCGACATTTGGTCGACACCGGCTGAAGTCGCCGGTGGCGTAACCGCGAAGCCCGTTCTCGTGTTTTCGCGAGTAACAGTTGCTGAAGCTGCCGTTGATGCCGTTGGCATCGGTGGCGAAATCGCGGTGGTGGTTGAAGTACCCGCCGACGGTGCTGCCCAACTAGTTGCTGCGGCGCGCTCGGGTTTAATTGATTTGGTGGCGGTGCCGATCACCAGCCAACCAGTATCGTGACGACGATAATTCTCGCGGCCGCGGGTTTTGCTGGCGAGAGTGCTTTAGTTGCGGGTGCGCCAGCAGCGGGTATTACTGTCGCCCGTCGATCACTTGATGCGGCAGATCTTCTCGCTGCAGCGGCGACCGACCCAAACATGCCAATTGTGTTGAACGGCCAGGTGCCGCGTATTAGCCCCGATATTGTCGCGCGCCTATTAGGGGGCAAGCGAACCGTCATCGGGCTTTCTTCGGATGAAGCCGATGCGCATTTACTTCGAGTACTTGGCGTGAGTCGTGTGGTGCAAATCCAGGCTGCGGCTGATCTAACGATGCGAGCGGTTGCGGCTGAAATTTTGCACGGGGCAGCAGGGGTATGGGATACCGGTAATTGGCAGCACCAGATCCTTGATGCTGGCCAAGGGGCTTCGCCGCCACTTGGGCAAACTGTTTCGGTTTGGGGGCCTGCTGGCGCTCCGGGGCGAACCTCAATTGCTATTGCGCTAGCTGATGAATTCTCACGTGAGGGGTCTCGTACTTGCCTCGTTGATGCCGATACTTATGCGCCGGCGATCTGTTTCAACCTGGGCATTATCGAAGACTCTAATGGGATTGTGGTTGCCTGCCGCAATGCCGATAACGGGACTCTAAATAGTCGGTCACTGCAGTTAAGTGCCAGCGTTCTGCGCGGTCAATTGCGGGTCTTGGGGGGTATTCCGCGCACTGAGCGTTGGCCCGATCTGCGACACAGTGCACTGACTTCAATTTGGGATATCGCTCGGGCCACCTTCGCTAAAATAGTTATTGATGTTGGTCCATGTATTGAAGACGAAGGTGGGGTCGTGCAGCATGGTGGTGGCACCTTGTTATCTTCTCGGCGAAATGCTGCAGCGATCACCGGGCTTACTGCGGCTGATGTAGTAGTTGCTGTCACTCGCGATGAGCCACTGGCGATTAGCCGCCTTATTGCGCAACTGCCAACGATAAACCAGCTTGGAGCTAAGGCTCCGGTGGTGGTGGCACTGATTCGATCAGGGGATCGTCGTAGCGGCAGTTCGGCAATAGCCGCCTTGCAAGATGGCGGCATCAACCTGCCGGTGGTGGCAATCCCATTTGACGCCGGTGGCTATCGAAATGCGGTGGCGCAGGGTGCACTCCTCTCGGAGGTTGCACCGAGATCGCCCGCCCTGAAAGGCGTCAAGGCACTAAGTAAGGCACTTGCTACGGCGATGGCAGGACGATGACTCGGTCGCCCACTTTGGCCCACTTGTAAATGGCGGCGGCGGCCTCCTCCGAAAGTCGAACACAGCCACCGGCCGCAATTGCTAATCCAAGTTGTTTCGTTGAGTGCATTGCGGTGCCATCGTAGTAGCGTGGGATCGCATGCAAGCCGATTGGCGATTTGGTATCGGGGCCGTAAGTAAAGCGCATCATGTGGTTAAACGTGACTTTTGAATTCGGGTTGTTAGCGACTTTCGACTTAGAGAAGATGCGATAGGTCCCCATGACCGGCCGATCGAATCTACCCACCACCGGGTACCGGCCGAGCACTTCGTCGCGCTCGCTCATCACCCAGACCGTCATCAG
>JBAXHK010000022.1:0-10376 GCA_037138935.1 Actinomycetes bacterium | reverse complement strand
TATCACGACCTGCCCTCAAAGTCGCGAGCCGAGCCGATTGCTCGGCCTCGATCGCGGGGTTCACCCGAAGTGGCGGGTAGCGCTCTTTGTCATCAGTTGTAAATTTGTTAAGGCCAACAACAACTCGCGTGCCACTATCAATTTGCAGGGCGATGTCATAGGCCGAGCGCTCGATTTCAGCTTTTTGGAAACCCTGCTCGATCGCAGCTACTGCTCCACCCATATCGTCAATGCGCGCGATCAATGCTGTCGCGGCTGTTTCAATATCGTCGGTCAGTGACTCCATGACATATGAACCGGCGAACGGGTCAACCGTTGCGCATACATCGGTTTCATAGGCGAGTACCTGCTGGGTACGTAGCGCCAAGCGTGCCGCCTTCTCACTCGGCAGCGCCATCGCCTCATCGAAAGAGTTGGTGTGGAGCGACTGCGTGCCACCAAGTACGGCAGCCAACCCCTGAACCGCAACGCGAACCATATTTACTTCAGGCTGCTGCGCCGTTAACTGCACGCCCGCGGTCTGGGTGTGAAACCGCAGCATCCATGACTTCGGATCCTTCGCGCCGAAACGTTCACGCATGATCTTGGCCCACATCCGGCGCGCTGCACGAAACTTCGCGACCTCTTCGAGGATCGTTGTTCGGGAGACGAAAAAGAATGCCAGGCGCGGAGCAAACTCATCAACATCTTGGCCAGATGCAACAGCAGCCTTTACATATTCGATGCCGTCGGCCAGAGTGAAGGCGATTTCCTGAACTGGAGTGGCTCCAGCCTCGGCCATGTGATAGCCAGAGATTGAGATGGTGTTCCATTTCGGAATCTCGTTACGGCAGTAAGTGAAGATATCGGTGATCAATCGAAGGGACTGCGCTGGAGGATATATATAAGTACCGCGCGCTATGTACTCCTTCAAAACGTCATTTTGGATGGTGCCACTCAACTGGTCAGCCGATACGCCCTTTTCTTCGGCAACCAACTGATAGAGCAAAAGCAACACCGCGGCGGTTGAATTAATAGTCATTGATGTAGAAACCTCATTAAGGGCAATGCCATCGAATAGGATCCGCATGTCAACGATTGAATCGATTGCTACGCCAACTTTGCCGACCTCACCGTGCGCTAATGGGTGATCTGAGTCGTAGCCCATTTGGGTTGGTAGATCGAAGGCAACAGATAACCCAGTGGTACCGGCATTTAGTAACTGTCGGTAACGCTCATTTGATTCAATCGCGGTGCCAAACCCTGCGTACTGCCGCATCGTCCAAGGCCGACCGGTATACATCGACGCATAAACACCGCGGGTGAACGGGTACTCACCCGGCACCCCCAGCTGCGCAGGTTCATCCCATTCAGCAAGTGCCTCCGGGCCATATACCGGATTCAGGGGTAGACCCGACTCGGTTGACCCACTCATTTAACCAAGCCTAGTCGCTACGGACCCGGATCTTGCGACCGAGCCAAGTGATTGGGTCGTACTTAACGTCGACGACCCGTTCCTTGAGCGGGATCAAAGCGTTGTCGGTGATCTTGATGTGCTCCGGGCAAACTTCGGTGCAGCACTTGGTGATGTTGCAGTAACCCAGACCTAGGACTTCCTGGGCCTCATGCTTGCGATCGGCCACATCGAGTGGATGCATTTCCAGTTCAGCTACGCGCATCAAAACACGTGGCCCCGCAAAACTGGTCATATTGTCTTCGTGATCGCGAATAGCATGGCAAGTGTTCTGGCACAGGAAGCATTCAATGCACTTGCGGAATTCTTGGCTTCGCGAAACATCTTCCTGCTGCATTCGGTACTCGCCCGGCTTCAAGCCCTCCGGAGGCGTAAACGCTGTGACTTCGCGGGCCTTCTCGTAGTTGAATGAGACGTCTGTTACCAGATCGCGAATAGTCGGGAAGGCGCGAAGGGGGGTAACCGTAATGACCTCATCATCGGCAAAAGTATTCATGCGGGTCATGCACATTAGGCGCGGGCGACCATTGACTTCAGCACTGCAAGAGCCGCACTTACCGGCTTTGCAGTTCCAGCGCACCGCGAGGTCTGAGGCTTGGGTCGCCTGAATGCGTTGGATGACATCAAGGACGACTTCACCCTCATTGACATCTACGTTGTAGTCCTTCAGTGCCCCTTCACCGGCATCGCCCCGCCAGACGCGAAATTTGGCTTCATGCGCCATCTCTATGCCACCTTTCCGGGAATTCGGCTGATTTCGACTTCGGTCATGTACTTACCAAGTTCGGAAACATCAAATAGCGTGACCAGCTCATCGCGCATCCAAGGTAGATCCTGCCTAATAACTTCGACATCATTGCCGTCAATGCGGCAAATCATGACTACTGATCGCCAGTTTGGATCCATTACCGGGAAGTCATCGCGGGTATGACCCCCACGTGACTCCTCACGAGCCAAAGCCGACTTTGCGATGCACTCTGATACCACCAGCATGTTCTGGAGATCAAGGGCCAGGTGCCAACCTGGGTTATAAGCCCTACCACCTGGCACACTCAACTTGGTCGCCCGCACTTTGAGTGCATTTAGCCGCTCCAGAGCCGACTGCATTTCGTCCGCGGTGCGAATGATGCCAACCAGATCGTTCATAAGTTGCTGCAGATCCTGCTGGATCGTGTAGGGGTTTTCACCGCCGTCGTGACTAAAGGGTGCTAGTGCCGCAGCCGCAGCCGCATCAACATCGACTTGGTTCAACGCAGGCCGGCCACCTGCCGCGTCGAGGTCAGCAAGGTAGGCAACAGCTCCCATACCGGCACGGCGGCCAAATACCAGGAGATCAGATAGCGAGTTACCGCCCAACCGGTTGGAACCATGTAGGCCCCCGGCCGCCTCGCCCGCCGAGAACAGGCCTTGGACTCCGACCGCCGCGGCGGTATCCGGTTCAACCTCGACCCCGCCCATCACGTAATGACAAGTCGGACCGACCTCCATCGCTTCCAAGGTGATATCGACATCGGCCAGTTCTTTGAATTGATGCCACATCGACGGGAGTTTGGCTTTGATGGCCGCGGCCGGGAGCCGCTTCGAAACGTCAAGGAACACCCCACCGTGTGGCGATCCACGACCGGCCTTTACCTCGGTGTTGATTGCCCGCGCAACTTCATCGCGCGGCAACAACTCTGGTGGGCGCTTATTGTTATCGGGATCGGTATACCAGCGATCGGCTTCTTCTTCGGTCTTGGCGTACTGCTTCTCGAATACCGGCGGGATGTAGTCGAACATAAAGCGCCGGCCCTCGGAGTTGGTCAAGATGCCACCATCACCACGCACGGATTCGGTAACCAAAATGCCCTTGACACTAAGTGGCCAGACCATGCCAGTTGGGTGGAACTGGACGAACTCCATATTGACAAGTGAGCCACCGGCGCGCATGGCCAGTGCGTGGCCGTCACCGGTGTACTCCCATGAGTTACTCGTGACTTTGAAGGACTTACCGATACCACCGGTTGCGATAACTACGGCGGCGGTCTCAAAGAGCACGAACTGACCGGACTCACGCCAGTAGCCAAAGGCGCCGGCAACCCGGCGATTCTCACCTTCGCCAGTGATCAAAATGTCAGTGATTGTGCATTCGGCAAATACCTTGATACGTGATTCGTAATCTCCGCTGATTTTTTTATCCTGCTGCTGCAACTGCACAACCTTCTGCTGCAGGGTGCGAATGAGTTCAAGTCCGGTGCGGTCGCCCACGTGGGCTAAGCGCGGGTACTCGTGCCCACCGAAGTTGCGCTGGCTGATTTTGCCTTCGGGGGTGCGATCAAAAAGCGCGCCCCACTCCTCCAACTCCCAGACCCGATCCGGTGCCTCTTTGGCATGCAGTTCAGCCATCCGGTAGTCGTTCAAGTATTTGCCCCCGCGCATCGTGTCGCGAAAGTGCACCTGCCAGTTGTCGTTGCTGTTGACATTGCCCATTGACGCAGCGATACCGCCCTCAGCCATGACGGTGTGCGCCTTGCCGAAAAGGGACTTGCTGATGATTGCGGTGGTCTTGCCGAGTTCGCGCGACTCAATCGCCGCACGCAGCCCCGCCCCACCTGCGCCGATAACAACGACGTCGTACTTATGGTGCTCGATGTCTGCCATGGAGATACCCTTCGCGGCCTAGAAGAAGTAGAGGTTCGGAATTGCGCCGATTGCAACCTCGCGCACATAAAGATCGGTGAGTGCCACCCCAACTAGCGAGATCCAAGCAAAGCGCGGGTGGTGGGCATTGAGCTTTGAGACGTAGGTCCAGGCCTTGTAGCGCACCGGATGCTTGGAGAAGTTCTTCAAACGTCCGCCCATGACGTGCCGGCAGGTGTGGCACGACGCCGAGTACAGCCACAGGAAGGTCGCATTTGCGGCGAGGACCAAGGTGCCGACACTCATGTGGCCCCATTCACCCTCGCCATTGCGAAAGGCAATCAAGACGTCGTAGGTCAAGATGACGTTAAACACGAGGCCCGCAAAAAAGAAGTAGCGGTGGCTATTTTGGAGAATCAGCGGGGCCCGGGTCTCTCCGGTGTACTTCTTGTGCGGCTCGCTCACCGCGCAAGCCGGCGGTGACAGCCAAAAAGCCCGGTAATAGGTCTTTCGATAGTAATAGCAGGTCATCCGAAAACCCAGTGGGAAAATAAGGATCAATAAGGCCGGCGAGAGCACCCACCATGAGCCGAACGGGGTCCAGCTACTAGAACCTGAAACACATGAGCTGGCAAGGCAGGGCGAGTAAAAGGGTGAGATCAGCGGCTCGGAGAAGTAATAGGCGTTCTCAAATGCCCGCCAAGTTGAGTAGACAATGAACGCCAAAAGGGCAGCCACCACGATCGCGGGCTGAATCCACCAGCGGTCGGTGCGAAGGGTGCGAGCCTTGATATCGGCCCGATTCTCCCCGGAAACGCCACCATCTAGTGGCGCAGTCGTGACTCCGCTCATTGCGGAACCCCTTTCAACGGTGTGTGATCTGAAATCTACTGGGTTACCAAGGGCGGCGCAGCCTCCAAGTGTGGGAGGTTCGTCACAGGCTTTTTGGCGGTTGGCAACGTACCCTTAGGGCACCATGCGACTTTATCCCAGACCGGCCCTGCTACCGGCAGCCGCGATCGCCCTGAGTTTTGGATTCGTGGCAAGTTTTTGCGTCGGGCCTGCGTTCGCCGACCCACCCGTTGGCCAAGGCGCCATTGGTGGCGAGCAATTGTCGTCACCCGGCCGTCAGGTGAATTTAGGTGCCGGCGCCCAACCCCTCCCCGATATCTGGGCTGACTCATGGGTGCTGGCCGATGCAAATACCGGTGAAATTCTGGCTTCGAAACAAGCCCACCTGCAACGCGCTCCCGCAAGCACCTTGAAGACTTTGACCGCCTTGACGGTCATGCCGCAGTTGTCGATGGAGCAGGCCTACCTGGCCACCGACGGTGATGCCAATACCTACGGCTCCCGAGTGGGCCTCAAGGCCGGCAAGACCTACACCGTCCGCGACCTGTTTTATGGCCTGTTTTTACCAAGCGGCAATGATGCAGCTTTGGCTCTGGCCCGCGCCGCTGGCTCGGTAGCCGGCACGGTAGAGCAAATGAATGAAAATGCTGCTCGATTGCAGGCGGCTGACACCTTGGCCAAGAACCCGAGTGGACTTGATGCACCGGGTCAGGTTACGAGTGCATACGACCTAGCCCTGTTCGGGCGAGCTAGTTTGGCCTTACCCGAAATTATCGAGATTGCAAGCACCAAGCGGTACGAGTTCCCTTGGCGAGGTCAGCGCACCCGAACCATCTACAACGAAAACCGGTTGCTCCTGAGTGGCTACAAAGGGATGATCGGACTCAAGACCGGCTACACCACAAATGCCGGCCGCACCTTCATTGGTTTAGCCCAGCGCGGGGATCGCACCCTGGTGGTTGCACTGATGGGGATTCATGAGGCAAGTGCAGATGCAGCGCGTAAGGCGTTGACGTGGGGGTTTAAGAACGAAGAGTTCGTGACCCCGGTCGGCGTGTTGGTTGATCCGCTCACCGATGCCGAACTTGCCGCCGCCCGCGCTGCGACCGCATTCGAGGTCAGTACTTCGAGTAATGCAGAGGTTTCGGTAACCACCAGCCGCTCCATCAATAGCGGTGACAAGCAATCAATCATTGCAGCCGGACCAACATCGGCGCCTTGGTGGCTGTGGGTACTCATCGCCCTGGCCGTTATCTCCGCTTTCGCGCTAATCCGGCAGCGTCACAAATCCAACGCGGTCGTAGACCGCGGTCAAAGTCTCGTGAGCGGTGGCGCGCGCCTTGTGCGCCCCGACTCCCATGAGTTGCAGTAGTTGCGCTGGGTCTGAGATCAAGGTTGCCACTCGTTCCCGAATTGGTCTCGCAAACTCAACAACTATTTCAGCGGTGTCTTTCTTAAGGTCACCGTAACCCTTACCTTCGTATGATGCCTCAAGTTCAGAAATGCTCATGCCACGAAGTGCCTGTTGAATGGTGAGTAAGTTCGAAACCCCCGGCTTATTCACCTGATCAAATCGGATCTCACGCTCTGAGTCGGTCACGGCGCTCTTGAACTTCTTGGTCAAAACTACATCGTCATCTAGCAGCGAAGCGCAGCCGGCGGGGCTGGATTTACTCATCTTCGCGGTTGGGTCTTGCAAATAAACAATCTTGGCAGTCTCCTTGACGATCATGGCTTCGGGAACTGTCAGAGTCTCACCGAATGTCGCATTGAAACGTTGGGCAAGGTCCCGAGTTAATTCAAGGTGCTGCCGTTGATCTTCACCAACAGGCACGGCATTTGCCTGGTAAATCAAAATATCGGCCGCCTGCAAAATTGGGTAGGTAAAAAGCCCGACCGTGGATCTGGCCGAACCCTCCTTTTGTGATTTATCCTTGAACTGGGTCATCCGGCCAGCCTCACCAAAACCGGTCTGGCATTCAAGGACCCAAGCCAGTTGACTGTGTTCGGGCACATGGCTTTGCACGAAAACCGTTGACTTCTGCGGGTCAAGGCCCACCGCCAGCAACTGGGCAAATGAGGTCAAGGTGCGCTGACGAAGTAGCGCTGGATCATGGTCAACGGTGATCGCATGCTGATCAACCACCACGTAGTAGCAATCGTGGGTTTCTTGCATACGCACCCACTCCCGCAGCGCACCTAGGTAGTTACCTAGATGGAATGCATCAGCCGTGGGCTGGATACCGGAAAGCACGCGCTGATTGCGAGGGGTTGACATGGACGTCATTCTTGCAAACCGGGTTCAGTGACCTGCGCGTGGTCAGGTGGCGGGTGCAATGGTGTTATCGGAGTCACTCGCACCCGTGCCACTCGGCGACCATCAAGTTCGGTAACTTTAAATTCGTGATTCTCGCATTCGATAGTAGCGCCAACTTCAGGCAATGCCCCTAAACGTGCAATCAAAAATCCCGCGACCGTTTCATACGGCCCGTCCGGCAGCTGGAGACCAGTTTCATCAGCAAAATCCTCAAGATTGAGTAGGCCGTCGACCGTGATAACACCTAGGGTCTTCACTTCTTCATGACGGGTTATTACATCGTACTCATCCTTGATGTCCCCGATCAGCTCTTCGACTAAATCCTCAAGGGAAACGATGCCCGCCGTGCCGCCATATTCATCGACCACAATCGCCAAGTGCTGCCGCAGCCTGCGCATTTCTGTCAGTGTACTAAGTACCGCATTCGTACCGGGAAAGGCAGTTATTTCACGGACCAGTGAGCCAACGCGGATTGGGCTTTCGGCCAAATCTGGATCGAGAATATCGCGAACATGCACGAATCCGATGACGTCATCTGCGCTATCGCGAAAAACCGGGTAGCGTGAATGCGGCTGATCGCGGATCATCTTCACCGCCTGCTGTACTGGCATATTCGCGTCCATGAAATCAACTTCGGTGCGCGGCACCATCACCTCACGAAGTTCACGATCGCCCGCGGCAAAAACGTCGTCTATAAGCTCGCGTTCTTCGACTGTTAGGTCCTCATGTGCGGCAACTAGATCACGTAATTCGGCGCCGCTGATCTGCTCCTTCGCGCCATGAGGGTCAATCCCGAAGAGACGAACTACGAAATTCGTAGAAACTGACAGCGCCCAAATGAAAGGCCGAAACACCAGGGCCACAAAATCAACTGGCGCCGCCACAAACAACGCGACTTTCTCAACTCGTTGCAAAGCGATTCGCTTTGGCACCAGCTCACCCAATACCAGTGAGATATACGCGATGACTACCGTGACGAAGATAAATGCAATCGGGCCGGTCCAAGTGGGTGAAATGCCCCACCCGATCAACACGGTTTCCAAGGAAGGTGCAATTTGGGAAGCACCGAAACCGGCCGAGATAAAACCTGCCAAGGTAACGGCTACCTGGCCGGCTGCAAGATAACGATTGGGCTCGCCGGCGAGTGCGAGGAGTCGGCGGCCACGCCTACCATCAGCGCCTAAGCGCTGAATCTGGCTTTCACGCAAAGACACCAAGGCTAGTTCGGCCGCCGCAAAAAACCCGCCCAAAAGGACGAAGAAGAGCACCACCAAGCAATTGACCAGCAGGTCACTCATGGCATGAGACTACGCAATAAACCTTGGTCAGGCACGAACCGCCCGCTGCAAGTTCACGTCAATAGAAGCTAGGAACTCCTGGGTGGTCTGCCACGGCTGATCTGCGCCCACCAACATAGCCAAGTCTTTTGTCATCTTTCCCTCTTCTACCGTTTCAACGCACACCCGCTCGAGGGTCTGAGCGAAAGCCGTGACCTCGGGGGTCGCATCCAACTTGCCACGGTGCGCCAGGCCCTGAGTCCAGGCGAAAATCGAGGCGATTGGGTTGGTCGAGGTTGGATTGCCTTTTTGGTGTTCCCGGAAGTGGCGCGTAACTGTGCCATGTGCGGCTTCGGCTTCAACCGTCTTGCCATCTGGAGTCATTAGCACCGAGGTCATCAAGCCAAGTGAGCCATAACCTTGGGCGAGAGTATCGGATTGGACATCTCCGTCGTAGTTCTTGCAGGCCCATACGTAGCCGCCTTCCCACTTCATAGCGGCTGCAACCATGTCATCGATTAGTCGGTGCTCATAAGTGATACCCGCAGCATCGAATTCAGATTTGAACTCGGACTCGAAAACTTCGGCGAAGATATCTTTGAATTGGCCGTCATAAGCCTTAAGAATGGTGTTCTTTGTTGAAAGATAAACCGGGTACTTACGATTGAGTCCATACCGCAGTGACGCGCGCGCGAAATCACGAATACTTTCGTCGAGGTTGTACATCCCCATGGCAACACCAGCACCGGGGAAATCAAATACATTGAACTCCATGGGGGCTGATCCATCAGCCGGGGTGAACGTCATCGTCAGCGAACCAGCGGTTGGTACCTTGAAGTCGGTTGCTTTGTACTGATCTCCAAACGCGTGGCGGCCAATGATTACCGGTTTTGTCCAGCCCGGCACCAAACGCGGAATGTTCGAGATGATGATTGGCTCGCGGAATATAACGCCTCCGAGAATATTGCGAATCGTGCCATTAGGGGATTTCCACATCTTCTTGAGGCCGAATTCCTCGACCCGGGCCTCGTCAGGTGTAATCGTTGCGCACTTAACACCAACCCCGTACTTTTGGATTGCATGGGCTGAGTCGATGGTGACTTGATCATCAGTGGCATCGCGGTACTCCATGCCGAGGTCGTAGTACTTAAGGTCAACATCTAGATACTTCAAGATCAATTCATCTTTGATGAACTGCCAAATGATGCGAGTCATTTCATCGCCATCGAGCTCGACGACCGGATTAATGACCTTGATCTTGCTCATCTAGTAACTCCTATATATAGCGATATTTTGATGGGTGCAATGACTTGGGTAGTTGCTAAAAATCCTTGACATCGGCTTGCTTGGCTTTGACTGCCTCATAGGCCTCAACCAAGAGCGCTTTCTCTGCTGCCGTCAGAGGGGTTTCAACTATTCGCCGAATACCCTCGCGACCAAGTTCGGCCTCGACCCCAAGATAGGCACCGGATAACCCATACTCGCCGTCAACCCAGGCACAGACCGGCATCACCACACCTGAGTCTTCGTGCACCGCCTTGGCCATTCGGGCCGCTGCCGCCGAAGGTGCGTAATACGCCGAGCCGGTCTTAAGCAGTGCAACGATTTCAGCACCGCCATTGCGGGTCCGCGTAACCAGCTCGTCGATCTCCGCAGCGGACAACAATTCGGTTAGCGGCTTGCCATCCACCGAACATGCCGACGCCACCGGCACCATCGTGTCGCCGTGTGATCCCAGGGTCAAAGTTTTTACTGAAGCTACCGGGACACCAAGGTTTTCAGCGACGAAGTTGGTAAAGCGGGCGGTATCGAGCATGCCAGCCTGGCCAATAACCCGCTGGTATGGGAAACCGGTCAC
>JBAXHK010000021.1:0-10602 GCA_037138935.1 Actinomycetes bacterium | reverse complement strand
CCTTTAAGAAGTTCTACCCCAAATTCTTGGCCGAATTGGCCACGCGAAACTGGCCGGTTGACGTCTTCAGTGCACATACCTACCCCGCCAGTCTCGGTTCACCTAAGGATCGCGCCGCTTTGGCTAACTTGTGGATGGACAGCCTTAAGGCCGCTGGCGCTCCCAATAAACCACTTTGGGACACCGAGAATAACTTCGGTCTTGCCGGCCCCGGCCCAGCGAATCCAGATCAGGACATCACGGGGTCAAAAGCTGCGCAATGGACTGCCCGAACCTATCTTGATGCCCTGCGCCTTGGCTTGAGCCGCGTCTACTGGTACTCGTGGCGCCCAGATATTGAACTCCTCGGCATTCAGATGAACAAAGGCAGTGACGCTGCTATCTCCTTGCAGACCCTCGAGGGCTGGATCACCGGAGCCACGTTCCAAAAGTGCACCACCAAAGGCAGCCTCGTAAATTGCGGCTTCAAACGCAATGGTAAATCCTTCGACATTATTTGGTCAGAAAGCGGGCCAGCCAATGTCAAGGTCGGCGCGTTCAGCAATAAGTGCGAGCTCGACGGCCGCTGCGCACCCATCAGCCAAAAGAAATTAAAGGTAACAGGGCCAACTTACTTTCAGTAAAAACTGGAAGTTAGTTAATTAAGTCACCAATCGCTTTGGTAAACAAAGCGGTGTGCAAGTCGACGTCGGCCGAAGATGTTGTCGGGCACATCAACGCCATATTGTGAAATGGCGTCATCAACAAGCCACGGTTCGACATAAAAAGATGTAGGTAGTCTTCAAGTTCTTCGTCCTCAACCAGAGCCGATGCCGAGCCACTTGTTGGTGCCGGGCTCGTGAACAGATACTCGGCCCGCGCACCCAGTTGCACTATCGACCACGGCATTTTCGTTTCCAGAAGAACCTGCTCAACCCCAGCAGTGAACCTAGTTGCCATGGCAATCATGTGTTCGAATGCGGGCCCGGTTAGTACTTCTCCCAAAGTTGCCCGCATCGCAGCTGTTGACAGAACATTGCCGGCCAGTGTGCCGCCCACGCCGCCGACATCGACGAGGTCAGCGTCAAGATTTTTGCGCATGGCTTCAGCAATTTCGTTGGTAATCCCAAAGGCGCCGCACGGGACACCGCCGCCGATGCTCTTGCCGATCACAAAGAGGTCTGGCTTCAGATTCCAAGCTTGAGTGCACCCACCTGGGCCGACAGAGAAGGTATGTGTTTCATCAATCAATAAGAGTGCGCCATATTGCGTGCACAGGGCGCGCAGGCCGTCCAGAAAACCCGGCTCAGGGAGAACGATGCCCATGTTGGTGAGCGCCGGCTCGGTTATCACCACCGCAATATCACCGTGAGCTAAGGCGCGCTCAACCGATGCTAAATCGTTGAACTCGGCAACTCGTGTGGTTTCTGCGATCGGCACCGGCGGCCCAACATTTCCGCCCCTTGCCTCTGGTTCACCATCTGGACCACAAACAACAAAGGTTTCATCGACGGCACCGTGGTAGCCATATGAGAACGCTAGGACCTTCGGTTTACCGGTGACTAGTCGACCGATGCGCAATGCCCACCGATTGGCGTCGGTGGCGCTGAGGGCGAACGACCAAAGTGGTAACCCGAAACGCCGAGTCAGTTCGGCGCCAACCCACTCAGCATCCAAGCTTGGCAGCATCGTGGTGATGCCACCGTCGACGGCTAGACGCTGGGTTACGGCAGCTACCGTGGCGTCAGGTGAATGCCCGGCCATTGCTGCGGTATCGCCCAAGGCAAAATCCACATACTCGTTTCCATCGAGATCAACGATGCGGTTGCCACGAGCCGAGGCCATGGATACGGGATATCCGCCTGACCATTTATTCATCCAAGTCATTGGGACTCGGCCAAAGAGGTGGTCAGCGGATTCATAGGCGGCTCGGGATAGCGGAGTGCGCGCTAGATGTTTTACTCGCTCCTGCTCCAGAAGTCCGGACAATTTGCGTCGATCGATTGTGGGCATGGAGAGATCAAACCACAGTCGTGCCGGAGGCCGCGCCTGTCTCCGTAGCTGCTGCGGCATGCCAGTGTGGATCTTCGAGCCCGAGGAGTTCGGCCTTAAGGCCAGCGAACACGATCGACGAAGCAATTACGACCAATATCGAGAAGCCGGCGACCAGGCCGGCTTGCTTAGCCACCACCGGATCTAATGTTTCAGTGCCAATTGACGCTGCAAGAAGCACATAGCCGATTACTACTGCGCCAATCGTCGCACCTATGTGATTGCTGAAAGTTCGAGTCCCGAAGAGTGTGGACGACCATCTTTGGCCGGTCACCTTAATGACACCCATGTGCCCATACAGCCGGATGAGACCAAAGCCAGAGCCGACGAGAATCAAGGCTGGAAGTATCGTCCAGTAACTTGGGTTTCTCACCGCTACCGCGAACCACCAAATCATGCTGAGTGTGAGCAGAAGGCACCCAACTATCGTCTCTTTTTGCCTAGTAAGCCCATACTTTTCTCGGGATCTGTGCGCCAACAAATGCAAAGTAATTAACGGTAAAACGAGCGGCAGCATTCCGATACCAATCCAGGTAGAAGTCAATTTGGTATCAGCATCCAAAATTACCGTGAACGCGGCAAGCGCTACAAACAGAGCGCCTACATGAATTCCGCCGAAAATATCGGTCAGCCACAACCGACGGTTATGCGTCACAATGTTGGTATCAAAAAATTTGTTTGCATATTTCCGATTGAGTACGAAGTATCCAATGAAGCAGGTGATCCCACCCACGACTATTGCGCCTACCAATGGCCAATTCTCGATCTGTTCCTTGAAAACAAGTAGAACCAAGTACGGGCTCAGTAATCCAAGACCCAGCAAAACCGTCGGGGCCATGAGCCCAAAACTGAAGGCACTGTCTTCATCACGGCTCTCCTTCATCCCCAAGGCACCAAGGGCAACCGCTACCAGCATCAGCATGGCACTTGCCAGAAACGGCACATGCCACTCGACGTCGCTGGTTATGACGGGGCCAAAAACAGGGCCCAGGACCATGCCGCACATACCCGCACCACGCCACAGCAGCCACCCGTCATGGCGGATGTTGCCAGACATAGTTGTGACTAACACTCCACCTGTCGAAGTCAGAATTAGCCCCGCGCACAGGCCCATAAGTACCCGAACAAGCAGGAGAGTCCAAAAGTTTTCAATGAGTAACCCACATAATGCTGTTACGGAAAATACTAGGCCGGCAATGATGAACATCCGTTTGCGGCCAATGATGTCGCATAATCGGCCACCTGCAATTGCGACCATGATAAGCGCGACCGAGTAACTTGCGAGTGCCAGAGTCACTTCCAGAGTGCTTATACCTAGTTGCGCGGCCAGCACTTTATGTGACGTAATAAAAACAGTACTACCAAGCCAACACAAAAAAACGGATATTGTGATCGCAGAAAGTGTTTGCGCCTTTGCTCTCTTTTTTGCTCTCTTTTTTTTGGCCTTATCAGCGCGGTGCGCTACCTCCTCTGCGGGAGTGCGAGGAGTCTTAGGTAATTCAATGTCGGGAGGGCCGTCGCTCATCCGGTAAATCTCATCCGGTTTCTAGGTCGTCAGCCAGTAGCATCTGCGGCACCACCACAAATCTATATGCAAGTTCGTCACCGGGTTGCCGCACTAGAACCCAAATTAGATCAAATCGCTCATCAGGCCAACGGTGCGGGATATCTTCCTTATTTACCACCGGGAAGTGCCGCACAATTTTGGCCATGGTGCCGTGGTGCCAGACGATAAGGGTGGATTCAGGGCGGCCGAGTACTTCAGCAACCAGGCTCTTCTCATTGCCGTGGGTGTGATCGTCTTCAATCTCTAGGTTAAGTCGTCGGGCGGTAGGTGTTGCGGTGTCAATCTCGCGCTTACTTTTCGCGTCAGGTGTTGGTCTCGTTGCCAAAATCCGTTCAGGCTTCACGACGTTCGGATGAGCTTGCGAGGGTGCATGAGCGAAAAAGCCAGCTAACGCACCGGCTCGAGTCCAACCCAATACCGAAAGTGAATGCCCGTCATGTTTACCTTCTGCGTTAACACCATGTGGCTCAGTGCCTTCACCTGGTTTCTCACCATGGCGCACGAACATTATTACTTCTGGGGCGGTAGCCGCCTCTGGTTGGTTCATACTCCGAAATGTACCTTGCGTCAACCTGAGAAAAGTGAATTTTGTATTTTTTATTCACCAGCGGTGATACAACCCGGCCACGTCGGTGATGTGACCCCCTGAACGTGACCGTTTGACGTGAGAGTCCGGACTTGTTGGATTAACAAATGAGTTTTGACATGGTGATCCAGCCTGCCGATTACTTTCACCAAGCACTGAGATCTTCAGACAAAGTTAACTTACGCGCTATGTTTTCTTTGGCCGGTATTCAAGAGGATGCTAAACCGTGTCCATATGACAATCTCCCGCTTCCGTATCGTTGTTTCCGCTGCCGCCGGCCTCGCGCTGGTGGCCACCACGTTGCTGATCTCGACCCAGTCGAACGCAGCCACGCCGTCCGCGACACCGTCGCCTTCGGCCTCCGCCGCCGCTGCCCCCGGCAAATTTTCCATCGCCCTGATTGGCGACATGCCCTACGACGCGCTGGGTGCCGCTCAGGTCCCCAACGTTTTCGGTGGCATCAACGCGAGCAATGTGGCGTTCACCCTGTTCGACGGCGACACGATGTCCGGCAAGGGCGATGTCTGCGTCGATGCACAGTATGCGGCCGTGAAGAACAACTTCTTCATGCAGTTTACTAAGCCAGTCTTCTACTCCATAGGCGACAACGAGTGGGTAGACTGTGACCGTCCCGTCAAGGGTGCTTTCGACCCGAAAGACCGACTCTCCCTCGTGCGCTCGACTTACTTCGGCACGACTGGCAATTACATCACTCTTGGCAAGAGCACGCTAATGCAGCCGGGGACGAATACCCCGGTCCCGATCATCCACGACGCGACATACCCCGAGATGCAGATGTTCACCTACAACGGCATCACTGTGATTATCCCTCACATCCCAGGCTCGGCTAACAACTCCGCTGTAGACGGCGTTACCTGCAAGGTCTACAACGATCTCAAGGCCGATGGCGACAACGCCGAGTACACCGCTCGGGACGCCGCCAACGTTAACTGGATCAACCAAGGCTTCGCGAAGGCTAAGGCAGACAATGCCAACGGCGTGATCGTGGTCGCCCAGGCGAACATGGACTGGGAGGGTTACCTCGCTGGACAGGCCATGCCCAATACCGAGTGCACCAAGGCGTACGACGCCGACAAGCAAGCACTGCTGACGAACACCCTGTCGTTCATCAAGCCCGTCCTCCTACAGAACGGTGACGAGCACTGGTACCAAATCGATATGCCCATGAACGAGACCGCGGGAAAGCTCGTCCAGCGTGACAAGGGCGCACTGGTGGCCAACTTCACGCGCATCCAAACCTTCGGGTCGGCGTTCAACCACTGGGTGGAACTCGGCGTGGATCCGTCGACTCGGAACCTGTGGACTTTCACGCCGCACATCATCACGGGCGACCTCGCAGCCCACTAGTCACAGACGAAAGCCCCCGTTCCGCACAGCGGTACGGGGGCTTTCGTCTGTGACGGGTTCGAGCAAACGCGCAGCTCTCGGGTGGCGAAGCGCGGGCGATAGAATCAGCATGAACTCAAGCGCAGCAGAGGACACTGACGATGAGAATTGCCAGCATCCGCGTCCCCTCTGGCACCCGAGCAGTGCTGCTCGACGGCGAAGAATTCATTGATCTTGGTATGCCGGATGTGCGTGCAGTCCTGGCTGATGCGAACTGGCGGCAACAGGCGCATAGGACCAGCGGCCCCGTTTCCCCGACCGCCGGGGCGGACTTCGCCCCGCTGGTAACGCGCCCCGGCAAGGTTGTGTGCGCCGTTCTCAACTACCGCTCCCAAATCCTGGAAATAGGCAGCGAGAATCCCCATTAACCGTCGCTGTTTGCAAAGCTCGCTAAGGCGCCTACGACGATGTTCGGCTTCCGCCTGAAGGCTCTGTCGGTGGACTGGGAAGCGGAGCTCGGTTTGGTGATAGGGAGGGAGGCAACCACGCCGGTGGATCATTATCCCGTCACTCCCGACGAGGTGGAGGGTGACGTCAGGACGACTCTGGATATCACCCACAACCCGGGTGATCTCATCGCGACCGGTGCAACGGGCGGTGTTGGGCAGGCCCGGCCCGGCCGTCCACCGGCCGTCCAAAGGACAATGAGGTAACCGAGCAAGGAGAGTCATGCGCATCCTGGTCGTCGACGACGAAATCAACCTCTCCCTCACCATTAAGCACGGCCTCGAGGTGGAGGGTTTCAGCGTGGACGTTGCCTATGACGGCGAGCAGGCCCTGTGGGCCGCTACCGAGAAGGCGTACGACCTCGTCGTGTTGGATCTGATGCTTCCCAAGCTCAATGGTTACCAGGTAACTGAACGCTTGCGCGAGCGTGGGGTGTGGACGCCGATCCTGATGCTCACGGCCATAGACGGTGAGTACGACCAGGCCGAAGCACTGGATCTTGGTGCCGATGACTACCTGACCAAGCCCTTCAGCTTCGTCGTTCTCGTGGCTCATGTCCGCGCCCTGCTTCGCCGCGTCGTCTCCGAAAGGCCCTCGGTTCTAGAGGTCGGGGACCTCACCCTGGATCCCGTCACGCGGGTCGTCGCCCGCCGGGGAACGGTGATTGCCCTGACGCCCCGGGAGTTTGCCCTCTTGGAGTATCTGATGCGACACCCAGGGAAGGTCTTGACCAAGGGCGAGCTCATTGACCACGTGTGGGATACAAACTTCGACGGCCCACTAAACGTCGTCGAGGTCTACATCGGATACCTGCGCAAGAAGATCGACGCCCCTTTTGCGGTGCGGTCGCTGGCCACGGTCCGCGGGTTCGGCTACCGGCTCGACCCCGTCGGGGCATCGCGTGCGGAGATCGGCAGTAGTACGGACACCTGAGCGCCGCCCAGACTGCTCTCGCCGACGAGGATGTGTCCTCCGTGCAGTCGGGCGATTTCGCTCGCGATCGCCAGCCCGAGACCGGCTCCGCCGTGATTGCGGGCCCGGTGGTCGTCGAGGCGGACGAACCGCCCCAGAACTGAATCACGGTCTTCGGGTGGTATGCCGGGGCCGTCGTCCTCCACGCTCATGACGGCGCCACCGCTGTTCGTCGCGACCGTGAGGTGGATCTCCTGCGCGGCGAACCGGACGGCGTTGTCGACGAGGTTGCGCATGGCCTGCGCGAGCCGCTCGGGGTCCGCACCAACCTGCACGGGTTCGATGCTGGTGGTGATCGTCAGGGCCGTCTGGGAATGCAGGCGTCGTGCCTCGCTGGCCATGAGGTCGTCGAGGTCGACGTCGACGCGGTGCAGCGGGACCGCTCCCTCATCGGCCCTGGCGAGCAGGAGCAGGTCGCCGACCAGGCGGGTCATGCGGTCGACCTCATCGCTCAGCACGGGTTCCGCCTCAACCCAGGCGTCGGCTCCGCCGATGGTCTGGGCTACATCCAAGTAGGCGCGCATAGATGTCAGTGGGCTGCGCAGCTCGTGACTGGCGTCCGCGATGAACCGTCGCTGCCTAACTGCCGACGACTCCAGGCGTCCCAGCATGTGGTTCATCGTTCTCGCAAGCGCCGCGACCTCGTCCGCGGCGACGGGGACCGGAACGCGCTCGTGGAGCTCGCTCCCGCCGATCGTATCCACGCGTTCGCGGATCCGGTCGACGCTACGCAGCGACCGCCCGACCGCCAGCCACGTCACTGATCCGACGGCTGCCAGCAGGAAGAGCGAACCGAGCAGCAGCAGCCAGGCCACCAGGCTGTAGACCTTCTGCACCTGAACGAGGGACTGTGCCGTGATCACCGTGACGATCTCTTCCCGGCCTTGCACCGCAACGGTCGCGACGAGATATAGGTCGTTGTCGACGAAAGGCAGCCGAACCTGCGTGGTCGAAGGGTCGGCCCCGACCAGTGCAACGGCCTGGATTGCTGGCTCACCGTTGATGCTCGGGGAGGAGAACACGACGACGCCCGCCGCATTGACCACCTGCACGAGCGTCCCGTCACCAGGTGCCGCATCAATGGTGGGCGTGTCGGCTTCGATGTCCTCATCTGCTATCTGTGCAGCGACGTCGCGCGCCCTTTGTTGGACGCTCTGCTCAATAGAGTTGGTAAGTGCCACGTTGAGCACCAGGACCAGGGTGATGCCGCCCCCAATGAGTGCCACGGTGACGACAAGGACGGCGGCGATCGTGGAGCGGGCGCGGACACCGCGCCGGCTCCAGAATCCACTTATCGATCCGCTGCGCCCCATCCGCTGAGCATAGGTCCGCTGCCTGAGAGGTTACTGAGACAGCAAAAAGAGGGGGGCGCGGCCGCCGTGCGGATGCCGGTGCGGTCCTCAATTTCTCTCAGCAATCTCTTAGGAAGGGGTGTGCAGTATTGACTCTGCGCGAGTGCACTAGTTCTCGCCAGAATCTGGAGGTTCGTAATGCGCCTAACAAGAAAGCAGACCATCGCAATGGCTAGCGCCGTAACAACGATCGCCGTTCTCGGCGGGACGGGCGTGGCGATGGCCGCCAACAGCCCGGCACCTGTCTCACCAGCTACCACGATCATCACCAGTGATGTGCCCACGCCGGATACGGCGAAAGCCACGTCGCCGGGCGAAGCGACCGAGACCGTGGACGCTCCCGAGGGGAGCGACGGAGCAGATAAGGGGCCCGACGCCAACCTAAGCGAGCCCGGCCACCAGGACGACAATGAGGCAAATGATCCCGCAGAGTCCGCTGACGCGGATGGCGACATCGAGGCCAACGATGGCACCGAAGTAGCTGAGGGTACCTGGGCCAACGATGCCAACGATCCCGAGGAGAATCAGCGATAGCCCGACGATCTGCGTCAAGGTAACACTGTGGGGCCACTCGGATAATTGAGTGGTCCCTTGGTGTTGTGCACATCGAATTGAATTTATTGCGTCCTACCCAACAGCGGCTCCACGCTCTCAGGGAACTCTCAGGATCTCCCCCCTAATCTCTTCGCATGACTCAGACACTTTCGCCTCGAACATCCTTGATGAACCGCACGCTCCTGAACAAGGTGCCCGAGGTCACGATCTTCTTCTGGATCATCAAGATCCTGTGCACCACCGTCGGTGAGTCCGCTGCTGACTATCTGAATGTCAACCTCAACTGGGGTCTGACCGCCACTTCGGTGGCGACCGGGCTGCTCCTTCTCGTTGTGCTCACCGTCCAGATGAGCTTGCGCGGCTACATCGCGGCTGTCTACTGGCTCACGGTGGCGCTCGTCAGTGTGTTCGGAACCTTGGTGACCGATAACCTCACCGACCACCTCGGTGTGACGTTGGAGACGAGCACGATCGTGTTCTCCGTCCTCCTGGGCTTGGTCTTCCTCGCCTGGTACCTCAGCGAGAAGACGCTGTCGATCCACTCCATCTACACCCGTCGCCGTGAGGCTTTCTACTGGCTCGCGATTTTCTTCACCTTCGCGCTCGGAACGGCTACTGGCGACCTTGTCTCGGAGGGCCTGGGTGTCGGCTACCTCGGCACCGGGCTGCTGTGCGCCGGGCTCATCGCTGTGATCACCATCGCTTGGCGCATGGGGTTGGACGCAGTACTCGCATTCTGGCTTGCCTACATTCTCACCCGCCCCCTCGGTGCCTCGATCGGCGATTTCATGGCGCAACCAACCGGAAACGGCGGAATGAACCTCGGTGTGACCATGACGAGCATCATCCTTCTTACACTCATTGTCGGTATCGTCATCTACCTGTCGGTCCGCAAGCCCGATGTCATCGCGGTGCCGACGGACCCAGCGGCACTAGCCGCCCTGGACGAGCCGGAGACGGCGCCACACCACCGCCACGAGTCAGGTCGAACAGCGATGATTCAGACGCTCGTCACTCTGGTACTCGTGGTTGTCCTCGGCGGAGCGTTCTATGTCTGGCGGACAAACACCCTGAACGCGGAGGCCGCGCTCCCCGCAACCCCGAGCAGCACAACCGCCGCAGTAGACGCGTCGCCACTAGGCGACATGAGCGAGTTCACCGTCATCACGCAGGACACCCTTGACATGGTGACTGCGGGCCAGCAGGCAGCAGCAACTACCCGAGTCACCGACCTGGAGTCCGCTTGGGACAACGCCCAGGCCACGCTCAAGCGACGCAACCCCGAGGCCTGGACCGTCGTCGACGACAAGATCGACATCGTCCTGCGCGAACTCCGCTCGTCGAGCCCCGACCCCACCACCGAGACCGCTTCCCTCAAGGCCCTGTTAACCCAGTTGGGGGAATGATCACCCATCCCACACTGTCGAGGTCTGCGCCGAATCATCGACCACACCCGCTCCTCGGTGCCGCAGGCACGGGTCATCGTCGCGGGCGAGTGTCCAGCTCCACTGACTTATGGCCAGAAGTTTTGATTGGCTAGAGGTGACCTATATTTGCGCCATATCGACGAAACGGCTGTAGTGGCCTTGGAAGGCAACTGTGACTACGCCTGTTGGGCCGTTGCGGTGTTTGGCAATGATGAAGTCGGCTTCACCGGCACGTGGTGATTCGCGTTCGTAAGCATC
>JBAXHK010000020.1:0-10616 GCA_037138935.1 Actinomycetes bacterium | reverse complement strand
ACTGATCCGGAGCATGCCGATGTACTTGCGAACAGTGAAGAAAGTGATCAATACAAGGACTTACCCTTCCGCTCACCGGCCGCGCTTGAGGTCTTCAATTACGGATTTCAGCTAGCCGATAAACGTAGGGGTGGGAGCGGAACCGACCTCGTGTCGACACTTATAAATCAAGTCCCAAGTGACGGAATCGAACTAGATGATCGTGATTTCCGGAACTACTTCCTGCTGCTCGTGATCGCGGGTAATGAGACCACGAGGCACACCATCACCCATACGATGAATAACCTCATGGCCAATCCCGAACAGGTCGAGATCTTGCGTGAGCGTCCCGAGTTGATCCCTTGGGCGGTCGAGGAGTTCTTGCGCATGGCCAGCCCGGTGCATCACTTCCGGCGCACGGCCCGCCAAGCAGTAATCTTAAATTCCCAGGAGATAAAGGCCGGCGACAAGGTTGTAGTTTGGTTCGGTTCGGGCAATCGCGACGAAGCGGTATTCAAGGATCCAAACCTGTTCAACGTGAAGCGCCTCCCCAACGAGCACATGTCTTTCGGTCGCGGCGGACCGCACATGTGTCTGGGCAACTCCTTAGCGCGGCTCGAGATTCAGATAATGTTTGAGGACCTCCTCGCCCGCGGCGTAGATCTGTTACCCAATGGCAAGCCTGATTACGTGCGCAGTAATTTCGTGCATGGATTCAAGCGTCTGCCAGTACAAAAGGCGTAGGTTGCTGTGCCAGCGGATTGCGGGTAACCGGGTTAGCTGCCCACGAGGTGGCCGAGGCCGGCAACTTGACGCAGGAAACTGTCGACGAGTGCATGCGCCCGGCTACGCGATTTAGCTTCCTCCGCACGTGTGAACGCCAGCAGGACTTCTGGATCTTGTCCATCCTTGATGATTAATTCACGGCCGCCGCCGGGTGAGCCGCACCAGCCCGCGAGCATGTCGGCGGTCAGTTCCGGATGAAATTGCAGCGCGAGGTTTTTGCGCAAGGTAAATGCCTGTGAGGCGCGCGAGGTGCGGGCTATCTCGTGGGCTCCGGGTGGAAGTTCCCACCGGTCGTAGTGGAATGAGAACCAAGGGCCCGGGGGGATAAGAGACTCGTCGTCACTCCAAAGGCTCGTCCAGCCGATCTCGCAGTCCGGTGCTCTACCTACGCTGCCACCATGGGCTCGGGCGAGTAGTTGGCCACCAAAGCAGATACCAAGTACCGGGACCCCGACTGCGTCAGCTTGCTTAAGCCACTCCAACTCCGGGAGCAGCCACTCGCCGATGGCGACATCGTCCCACGCACCCCAGGGCGAGCCCATCGGGACTATGACATCGAAGGCGGTTGGATCTGGGAATTGGTAGCTGACCTCACCGGGAGTGTCATATTGTTCCGCGCCGACTATCAACTCCTCGACCACCTCGAATCCGTGGTCGGCGAACCGCTCGGATACCAAGGTAGGTGGGCTGAAGGCATCGTGCTGCATGAAAAGCACCCTCATGCGGTGAATCCTCTCCGAATACATCCCTGATCGGGCAGTATTGGTCATACTATCCTGAGATCGTTGGGGGCCGAACGATCTGCTAAAGATGATTGTGAAATCCTAGGGCTCCAGAGACTGCGAAATCGAGGGGTAACGCATGCAACAAGAGCTGGCGGACGTTCGCCGCGAGTTGGAAACCCAGAACATTGACATCCTGCGAGTGATCTGGCCGGATGTCTTGGGCTTGACGCGATCCAAGGACATCACCGTCTCCCAGCTTGAGCGGGCGGCCGGGCACGGTCCCGCCTTCTGTCAAGCGACCTGGACCACCACCACCCGCGGTGATGTCCTCGATGGCCACGGCAGTTTGCAAGATGGCCTCTCCGACATGGTTTCGCGCCTTGATGCCTCGACCATCAAGGCATTGCCTTGGGAGCCGGGCGTTGCATATGCGATCGCCGATATTGACGAGCCGGACGGCACTCCAAACGCGATTTCACCTCGAGGAATGCTGCGCCGGGTTGTTGAGGAGTACAAGGCACTTGGTCTCCTCCCCATAGTTGGGCCCGAGCTCGAGTTCTACTTCGCCCACAAGCCCAATGGGCAGTGGGAGCGGGTAATCAACAAGTCCGGCCGCGTCTACCAGACCGGATCTTTAGTCGATCCTGACGGCACCTTCTTGCACTTACTCCGCATGATCGATCGGCTCAACATCGGCGCGTTCGCCGGTAACCATGAGTTCTGCCCATCGCAGTACGAGATAAATCTCTGGCACGGCGATGCCCTCGAGGCGGCAGATCGAACATTCCTGTTCAAGACCGCTGTGAAGGACATAACCAATCGCCGCGGAATCATGAGCACCTTTATCGGAAAGCCCTTTGGCGATGAAGGTGGTAGCGGCTTCCACCTGCATTTCTCGGTGACCGACGTCAACGACACGAACATGATGCGCGACCCCGATGGCGAGCTATCGCTAATCGCAAAGCGAATGATGGCCGGGGTTCTCGAACATGCTCCAGCCCTGGTCGCTTTTTGTAACCCGACAGTCAATGCGTACAAGAGGCTCGGCCCCGACACTATGGCGCCGTCTCGCGCGAACTGGGGGTACGACAACCGCACGACATTCGTCAGGATCCCACCGGAGCGCGGTGCCGGTTCTCGCATCGAGGTGCGCATCGGCGATGGTGCGGCGAACCCATACGTAATGATCGCCGCGATTTTGGCAGCCGCCCTTGATGGACTTTCTCGCCAACTTGTTTGCCCGCCGCACTCAGAAGGCTGGTCGTATACCGATGAGAGCCGTCCGGTGCTGCCGATGTCGCTAACCGATTCGCTCAACGCCATGCGTGCTGACACTTTCCTCGTGGGCATCCTCGGCGAGCCTTTCGTGCAGGCATTCGAGACGCTAAAGCGCGATGAGGTGCGCCGCTACGAGGAGGCGGTCGAGGATCCGGGCACCCGCGAGGTCACCCAGTGGGAGATCGACGAGTACCTCGAGGACTTCTGAGCCTGCTAGCGCCCTCGGAGGGCTGGTTGGTTAGACCTTCGTTACGCTGAATGTTGATCGGCTCGATCATTGTTCAGCCAAGAGCATTAACCCAGACGCCAGAGATGTAACTCAGTGGGAGATTAACGAATACTTTGAAGCCCTCGAATAGATACATTCTGACAATCAAGTGCCCCGATCAAGCGGGCATAATTCATCGCGTCGCTGGTGCCCTAATCGAGGTGGGCGGCAATGTGCTGGAGCAGGCGCAGTTCACCGACGAGGATTCCGGTGTTTTCTGCATGCGAACCAAGTTTGAGTCACCGGAGGAGGATCTAGCCACCGTGCGGGCGGTGGTCACCTCCAAGGTTATGTCCCTTGGGCCCGAGTTGACTTTGCGCCATGAGGCAGACCACCGGCGGGCAATGATCATGGTCTCCAAGCACGACCACTGCCTGCTCGACCTGCTTTACCGATTCGGCAACGGCGAACTTCCGATTGATATCGCGGTAATTGTCTCAAATCATGAAGACTGTCGCGAGATCGCCGATAGGTACCAGATCCCATTTGTGTACCTACCGGTTAGCCCGGAGAACAAATCTGCGCAAGAAGCGCAGGTGCTGACATTAATCGAAGAGCATGAGATCGATGTGGTAGTGCTGGCTCGCTACATGCAGGTGTTGTCAAGTGATTTCTGCGAGAAGATGTCGGGTCGGGTCATCAACATTCACCACTCTTTCCTTCCAGGTTTCAAAGGTGCTCGTCCTTATCAGCGCGCACACGAGCGTGGGGTAAAACTTATTGGCGCGACGGCGCACTTTGTCACCGGAGACCTCGATGAGGGCCCGATCATTGAGCAAAGTGTCGAGCGTGTTAATCATGCAAACACTGCCGCTGACTTAGTTGAGATTGGTCGCGATGTTGAGCGGGTGGTGTTGTCGCGTGCGGTACGCCTTTTCGCCGAAGATCGAATTATCCTTACCGGTCAGCGCACCGTCGTATTCGCTTAGTTCGTTAGATCGCTAACGCGCTGCATAACTTCTTTGCAGAATTTCGTGTGATCATTTCGCTCATCAATGAAGATCGAGGGCTTGATACAAAAAGTCGTGAATCCCATTTCCATCAGTGCCGGTATCCCAGCAAGCGCTTCGGGTAGTGGGGCGACGGTGTTCGAATCAGGGAACTCAACGCGGGTGCCTCCAACCATCTCTATCTCAGCAATGGTTCGCCCCGCTGCGGCTAACCCGGTGCGCAACTTGGCCACATCGTCTTCCTTAGGGCGCCCCAAGGGGTGGTAACCGCTGCCGTATTGGACGAGGCGGCTCAGGACTCGGTCACTGAGACTTTCACCGCCGAACCACATTGGCGGCCCGGCTGCGCGGTATGGCTTGGGGTCCAGGTAGACATCATCGAAG
This sequence comes from Actinomycetes bacterium, assembly GCA_037138935.1. Lineage (GTDB taxonomy): Bacteria > Actinomycetota > Actinomycetes > S36-B12 > S36-B12. Next base: position 6,246 of record JBAXHK010000020.1, on the reverse strand, counting down.
GCGAAGTGCTCCCCGTGGAACGAGGCGGGTGAAGGTGCCCAAGCCCGTTGCCAAATTTCAAGTTGCTCATCAAGAATCGCCCCGCGTTTTTCGAAGGGCACACCGAGGGCTCGGTATTCATCACGGTGCCAACTAACCGTCGGTTGAATTACTAATCGGCCTTCGCCCAATAGGTCCAAGGTGGCCAGGTCCTTGGCCAAGATGAGCGGATGCCGCAAAGGTGCGATTAGCGCGATGGCGCCCAGGCGGATACGAGTTGTTGCCGCTGCGATGGCAGCAAGTAGCAGTAATGAGGTAGGCCACGGGGTTGCCGGATCTTGATTACCGGGCATCGCGTAATCGCGCGGGTTCGCCATGCGGCCTTGATCTCCGGCGCTAGGGCCTAGCAAGACATGGTCACTGATCATCACCATGTCGAATCCGGCGTCCTCTGCTTCCTGCGCCATCCGAACCAGACCGCGTAGATCACGCGGATCAGACATCGTCCAATTTTCAGTAAGGACTGTCACCATTCGCGGAGTTGCCATGCCTGTCAGACTGGTTGCGATTGGTCGTCAAGCAAGGTGCCGCCGGCGAAGGTGACTCCTACTTCGCGGTAGTAGCCAGCGATGATTTCATCAACCGGTAGTAGCGCTGCTGGCTCGTCCCATGGTGAGTCAAAGAGCGTTAGCTCGGCATCTCCGACCCAAGGGGTGCCAAGGTCTGCATCAACTCCACCCATGGTCGCGATCTGAAGTAGTGACATCCCTGCGCCCGGAGTGATTGACGGCATGTATCGGTGATGCACCATTGGGTGGCCATTGACAAAACCATTTGTTGGGCTGGGCTCGCGCAAGGTGACCTTCCCGGTGGCGAGTCGGTGGTCATATGCCGCCAAAGTGGCGCCGAAAGTGCCACCGGGTGCCACCCGCGGAGCCGCCTTGCCATGATTCATCGCCCTGGTGACGTGCATACTGCCGAGCTTTTTTGGGTAGCCCTGGAACCAACCGCGACCAATTGCAAAATCAGTGGTGACCCAGATCAAAACGCAGCGGCTATAAGTGACACCTTTATAAACGCAGCGGACCACGGCGAAAGTCTCGAGGTACTGGGCCCGAGATGGGTCTAGGAGTTCGGCACCGCCGGTGCTGCAGGATTGCCAATCGGCCCAGATGAAGGCGACGGCACCTGGATCTTCGGGCGCGAGTTCGAGTTCGGGTGGAAGCAGGGCCCGCACCTTTGCCGGGTCGGTTCGGTATTCGACGGTAAGCAAGGTGCCGGAGTAAAACCAAGGCATCGGCGGGATCAAAGCCGAGCGGCCCGATGGTGAATAGGGGGGCAAGAATCCATTGGTATCGGTCACCGGCACAGGGTAGCGGATATCTTTTGCTACCGAATGATTATCACGCCGTAACGAATATCGCCTCCGAATGAGTAGCCTAGATCCGGAATCTTGGTGCCGTACTAATGTTCGGATTGTGGTTAAAGCCCAGCCGGTGGAGGTAAAGCGTGTCCGGCTCAATCGCGAGGTAATCTGCGGAGCAGCAGCGGATTTACTGGCCGAGACCGATGCCGCCACGTTCAGTCTGCGGGCACTTGGTGAACGTCTTGGTGTTGACGCCACCGCTTTCTATCGGCATTTTGCCGATAAGGATGATCTACTCCGCGAGTTGGGTGATCGCTCGCTCGCTCCGGCGACCCGGGGTTTCAAAGCCACCGACGACCCACGCGATGACATACGTCGGATGTGCACGGGGTTGCGGCGCACCCTCTTGCGTAATCAGGTGGGTTTGAGCATCACCTCACTTGGCCCAACGCGCCGGACGAATGAATTGCAGATCACTGAAGTACTTCTGGATGCACTGATGCGGGCCGGCCTTGATACTGATCGTGCCGCAATGGTCTATCACGTCTTCATTGAATACACGGTCGGGTCGGCGGTGCTGGATGCACCTTTAGCCGCAATAGGTTTGCAACGTAGTGCTACTTATCGGCAGTGGCGCGCGGACTACCAGAAACTCGCATCAAATGACTATCCGGCGATTAGTGCGACATTTCGATCTTTGTACCCGTCAAGTGATCTAGTTTTCGAGGAAGGGCTCGAAGCCCTAATTGGCACTTTGGTCCCAAAGCCGGCTAGTAGACGCGCGCGTACTCGTGCTGCTCCCAATCGGTGACAGCCGCTTCCCATCGCGCCCATTCCTTCCGCTTTAATCCAACATAAACCTCGATGAGGTCGGGCTCGAAGAACGCACGCAGTTCGGAATCGGCTTCGAGGGCGTCCAAAGAGTTTGCGAGTGATGACGGCACATGTCGGTCGGTGTTTGGCTTATCGTCGGCATCGCCAACCTGCGGATCGGTGAGTGGAATCTTTTCACGCACGCCGTGTAAACCGGCGGCGAATAGTGCGGCGGCGAGTAGATGTGGCGATGCCGTGCCGTCAGCCATACGGTGCTCGACACGAGTGCCTTCACCGCGCTGCCCCGGTACCCGCACGGTGCAGAGCCTGTTGTCCAAACCCCAGTTGGCCCAATACCCGCTAAGCATGCCGGGGGTGAGTCGCTTGTACGAGTTAACGGTTGGCGCTGCGAAAGCAGCCAGGGCTTCATGGTGGTGGAGAAGGCCTGCGATGAAGTGTTTTGATAGCGCCGAGATACCGTGCTGATCATCGGCGTCGATGAAGGCATTGCGGCCGGCGACGTCCGCCAGACTCATGTTGAGATGCAGGCCGCTACCGACCGCATCACCAAATGGCCTGGCCATAAAGGTGGTATCGATGCCGCGTGATGTTGCAATTTGCCTAACTAGTTCGCGAAATAGTGACGCGTTGTCCGCGGCGATAAGCGCGGGTTGGTAGTGCAAGGCGGCTTCGACCTGGCTAGGCGTGAACTCACTGTTGACGCCTTCAACCTGCAGCCCGGCGCGCTCTGCGGCGGCCGCGATTACTTCCAGGGTGCCGGTGGGGTCGGCGCCGGGCCCGATGCCATAAACCCGGTGGTCTGGCACATCTAATTTCACGAGCGGCTTACGTGACTCGAGCAGGAAAAATTCCATTTCGAATCCAGCAATTGGTTCGAGGCCAAGGGCACGCCACCGATCGCAGATCGCCGAAAGTTGCCGCCGCGAATCTAGCGGCAGATCCCGGCCGTCGGCCCGGTGCAAATATGCCAGGCCAATTTGCCGGTCACCAATCCACGGGCGCACTGTCTCATGATCAAGCCGGGCCTCCATATCCGGGAACCCGGCACTTGCCGAATAGGTAGCCGTATCGAGGAACTCAAGGTCGAGGCCTTGCACCATGACGGTGATTGCGTAGTGGGTTGGGTAATCAGCGCGATGGCTCGGCACGGTCTTACCGTGCAGAAGCCCTAATAGGTCGGGGAAGACGATATCAATCTGATCGGTCACTGGCTCGCGCCCTTCTTTGCGATACCACTCAGTGCGCCATTACTAACCACTTGATGATCGTCAAGAAACACATTGCAATTGCGCCTTGGGATGTCGAAGTGGCAAACACTGAATCTTTCGGCGTTCTCGTTAGCGCCGGTGCTGTACATGAAATTCCCCTCGAAAGCCCTAGCTTCGGTGCCGTTGTGTTGGGCACGGTCGTAAAGCTCGAGATAATCCCAGCGGGCACCCGGATTCATACCCCAGCCAATATGTGAAGTGGCATACGCGTCTTTGTCAAAGGCCGACATGTAGGACTTCAACATGTCGGTTTGGTAACCGGTACCTGCAATATCGACCACATAGTCGTCTTCGATCGTTAAAGTTATCGGAGACTGCACATAGTGCTTAAACGTGAGATTCACATCGCCGGGTGCCAACACGACAGTGCCATTGACACGATTGCGGCCAGGGAAGGCAAGTACGAGCCCACCCGGCCAGTGCGCGATTGATCCTGGGCCGCTCACAACTCCCGTAGAACCGGCGGTGAAAGCATCAGCGAGGTCAACGGTCAGGTCGGTGCCAGCCTCGCTTGTTGCGCGCATTATTTTCGAACGCGTCATCAGGTCGTGGGATTCGGTGATGCGCTGGGCGACCTCTGGGTTGTGGCGCAGGCGCTCATAAACTTCGGGGCTCTCATTGCTGATCATGAGCACCCGGCAGCCGGCGGCCAGGATTGGGCGCAGTTCACGTGAGTGCAGTAGCCCCTCCTGGGTAACGTCGATGATGAAAGGAACCGAGGAAATGGCGGTTACCGCCGCTGACATATTTCCGAGAGCAAGGCTGGTACCGGTGGATCGTAGGGCAACGGGGCCTTCATTTGCTGGGCTGCGCATGACGATCTCAAAGGGTTTGGCGCCTAGTGACTCTGCCGCCAGTACCGCGGTGGCCACTAACTCGGGTCGACTTGAACTCTCAGATAGCACGACGCATTCATCACCTGGGCCAAGGCCGGATAGTTTGAACTGATCAGCAAAACGCGAGATCCAGCGCCATTCACTAGGTGCATGACGGCTCATATCTTCTCCCAGTGTTGAGCGACAAGTGCATTTACTTCGGCGGGCGCTTCGAGATTAAGCAAGTGCCCGGCGCCATTTACAATCTGCAGTTTTGCGCCAGGAACTAGGTCGACAATGGCCTGACCATACGCCGGTGGGGTTTCGGTGTCATGCGCTCCGACCAGAACGAGGGTTGGCGCCGTGATACTTGGCAAAATTGATCGTGAATCGTGGGTAACGATGGTTTCGAGTGCAGTTAGCAGACCCGCCATGGGGATGCGCGACATTGACTCAACCGCTTCCGGCACCACATGGGCTCCCCTTGGGCCGGCCAAACTGGCCAAAATGAAGGGCGCTGCCGCGGCAGGTGAGCCGGCAGTTTCAAGGCCGGCTAGTCGATCCGCGCGCCACGTGACCGGGTCGGTGCCGTCAAGGCCGAATTTCGGGCTGGTGCACAGCAGTGTCAAAGTACGCACATGTGTGGGATAAGTCGCGGCAACGTATTGCGCGATCATGCCGCCGAATGACATTCCAACTAGGTCAACCGGCGCACCGGGTGATACCTCCGCAATCAGTTCTGCGACCCGCTCGGCATAAGCGGTGAAAGTTGGTTCAGCGACCGGAAGCGAATTTCCATAACCTGGTGCATCCCACGCGATCAGCCGCCGCAATGCAGCAAGCTCAGCGAATTGCGGCCGCCAGCCGGTGCGACTGCTACCGATTCCATGCAAGAAAAGGGCAACGGGGCCAGCGCCAACCTCGCGCCAGGCGGTCGGAAGGGCATCAACGTCCACGGGGGTGTCCATAGGGTTGACATCGTTACGCATTTGAGCAACCTAGGGCATCGAAACTAATTTAGTCAACAGTGTTGACATTTGCGCTTTATGCCCTAGCCTTTGCCCATGACTACAACAGCTTCCGTTTCCCCCCACGAAGGCGCCAGCGCCGCCACCGGAGCACCCGGTTCAACTCCATCCAACCTGACTCGGGATCAGATGGTTGCCACCATCGCCGAGATGGGGCCTAGGTTTGCCGAACGGGCCTTTGCGGTTGATCGAGATGCCGTCTTCCCTTTTGAGAATTTCGCTGACCTTCGCGATGCGGGATTCCTAGCCCTTTGCGTGCCAAAGGAATACGGAGGCATGGGTGCTACCTACTCGGACTATGTACGAGTGTCCGAAGAGATCGGGCGCCACTGCGGGGCAACTGCCCTTACGTTCAATATGCACAACGCGACGATGCTCTGGGCTGGTCAAGTCAGCGACCTACTTGAGATGACTCGCGAGCAACGCGAGGTACATGAACGTCGGCGCGCTCGGATGTTCAAAGATGTTGTTGAGAAGTACATAATTCACTCGCAGCCTTTCAGCGAAGGCCTCAACCCCAACGCACTCGCGGGAGTCGCGACCGCACCGGTGCCGTTCGCAGGTGGGGGCTATCTGGTGACCGTGCGCAAGATTTTCGCATCGCTAAGTGGCGCTGCCAATCGCTATAACGTCACGTGCCAAGTGCCGGGCGAGGACTTCCTGCGCCTGCTATCAGTGCACTCCGACGCTGAAGGCGTCGAGATCGTTGATGACTGGGATCCACTTGGCATGCGCGGCACCGTCTCGCGCACTTTGCTGCTGCAGGACGTTTATGTAGCAGCAGACGATGAAGTGCTACCGGGCGGCCTTTATGACCAAGCGGCGAATCGGTATCCGTACCTCTTCATGTCCCTAGCGCCGTCTTACCTAGGATTAACCAAGGGAATTCTTGATTTTACTCGCTCATATCTTCGCGGTGAGGTTACTGGTGCCGCAAAAGGTACCGGTCGTCGCGA
>JBAXHK010000019.1:0-10652 GCA_037138935.1 Actinomycetes bacterium | reverse complement strand
AGCCAGCGGGCCCGTAACACCCGGATACAACTTGACCGGGCGCAGGTTAACGTGATGGTCCATAACAAATCGCAGCGGCAACAGCACGCCACGTTCCAAGATGCCCGGCTTAACCGAAGGGTCCCCGATCGCACCCAGCAAGATTGCGTCATAGCCGCGAAGTTCTTCGACGACAGCGTCGGGCAGTAACTCACCGGTGGCGTTATAACGGCGGGCACCAAGGTCGTACTCGGTCGAGGTGACGGTGATGCCAGCCGCGGGGGCAATGGCAGCGAGTACCTTCATCGCCTCGGCCACCACCTCGGTGCCGATGCCGTCGCCTGGGATCAGCGCCATGTTGAGGGTTCTTGACATGGCCGAAACCCTACCCAGCCGGCCTCTGGTACTCTGCATGGGTGCTGATCGTGAACCTGCTCCTTCGCCGCCGCGGCGAGGCCTCTTAACCGGCCTCCTCGTCGCGGGTTTCGTCGTTTGCCGGTCCTCCCCCCAAACTGACGAATTACAGGAGCCCCAGACATGAAATCGCAATTCGATCGCACCACACCCTATGAAGTTCGCACCGCACAGCGCCCCTCGAATATGAAGTGGCAGCGCTACACCCCATTCGCACCCATTGAACTGCCAGATCGCACCTGGCCCACGAAGGTGATCACGCAGGCACCCCGTTGGTGCGCGGTAGACCTTCGCGACGGGAATCAAGCCCTGATAGATCCAATGACACCGGCTCGCAAATTACGCATGTTTAATTTGCTGGTAGCTATGGGCTATAAGGAAATCGAAGTGGGTTTCCCCTCGGCATCACAAACCGATTTTGACTTCGTTCGACTGCTCATCGATGACAATCTCATCCCCGATGACGTCGTTATACAGGTCTTGACCCAATCACGTGAACAACTAATTGAGCGCACCTTCGAGTCGATAAAAGGGGCCAAGCAAGCAATAGTCCACCTCTACAATTCGACTTCCACCTTGCAGCGAAGGGTGGTCTTTGGGCTCGACAAACCCGGCATCATCGATATCGCCGTGCACGGAGCGCAACTTTGCAAAAAGTTCGCCGATGAGATCGCACGCGAAACGGATGTCTATTTCGAATACTCCCCTGAGTCTTACACCGGGACTGAGCTCGAGTTCGCGGTAGAAATCTGCGATGCGGTTACCGATGTGTGGCAACCAACACCCGACCATAAAGTGATTTTGAATCTACCGGCGACAATCGAAATGTCAACGCCGAATGTATACGCGGACTCCATTGAGTGGATGAGCAGGAATTTGGCGCGCAGAGAATCAGTCATCATCTCACTTCACCCACATAATGACCGCGGCACTGCGGTAGCCGCTTCCGAGCTTGGCTATCTGGCAGGTGCCGACCGTATCGAGGGCTGCCTGTTCGGCAATGGCGAGCGCACGGGCAATGTTTGCCTGGTAACCCTTGGGATGAACTTATTTAGTCAGGGTATTGATCCGCAGATTGATTTCAGCAACATCGATGACGTCCGCCGCACCGTCGAGTACTGCAATCAAATTCCGGTTAATGAGCGCCATCCATACGGTGGCGACCTCGTCTATACCGCCTTCTCCGGATCCCACCAAGATGCCATAAACAAGGGGCTGAAAGTCATGGAAGCCGATGCGCTCGCCGCCGGTGTGCCCGTTGCGGACTTCATGTGGGCGGTGCCGTACCTGCCAATAGATCCAAAGGATGTCGGTCGCACCTATGAGGCGGTCATCCGCGTGAACTCACAATCTGGCAAGGGCGGGGTCGCCTACATCATGCGAACCGAGCACAAACTTGAACTACCGAGGCGCCTGCAGATCGAATTCTCCCAAGTAATCCAACAGGTGACCGAGTCCGAGGGTGGCGAGGTCAGCGCCGAAGAAATGTGGGCGACTTTTTCTTCCGAGTACCTGCCAGACCCAAGCGCACCCTGGGGCAGGTTCGCACTGCGTTCGGTCAAGCAGGAGTCAGACGTTGACGGCGACACCAGTGTCCACGTGGTCATCAGCGACGACGGCGACGAGTTTGCCCTAGACGGCAGCGGCAATGGCCCGGTGGCGGCCTTCTGCAATGCCTTAGCCCAGCACGGTGTCGACGTCAGGGTGCTCGACTACCACGAGCATGCGATGAGCGCCGGCGGCGATGCGAAAGCGGCCGCCTATCTCGAATGCACCGTAGGCGATCGAGTGCTTTGGGGCGTAGGCATTGACCCGTCGATCACCACGGCGTCACTCAAGGCAATAATCAGCGCCGTAAACCGTGCAGTGCGCTCCTGAACCTACTTAGTTGAGGTCGACTGATTTCCCGCTGTGCGCACCAATTTGGCTCACGATGTCATCAAGTGCCGCGGCGGGAATCGGTGAGTCAACGGTCAACAGGATCAGCGCATGGCTGCTGTCATCGCGGCTCACCTGCATACCCCCGATATTGACACCGGCGTCACCGAGTACTTTGCCGACTATACCGACAACACCTGGCTTATCGTGATAGCGCAAGAACGCCATGTGGACGCTTAGCGGTACGTCGACATCAAATCCATCACACTCTACCACTTTTGGGGTGTGCCGAGGCCCGGCTACCGTGCCAGCCACACTAACGCTTTCACCACCGGTCAATGTGACTGTTACCCGAACCACAGACTTGTGGTCATCACTAGTTCGGTCAGTGGTTAGCACGACTTCGACTCCCCGCTGTTCAGCAAGCACGGGAGCGTTTACGAAGGAGACGGGGTCGTGGATCAGCATTTGAAACACCCCCTTGAGGGCCGACAACTCGAGCACTCGAACATCATGGTCAGCGGCTTCACCGAAAACTTCAACAGTGACTCGAGCAACTGCAGCGCTCGCTAACCCGCAGGCAATGGCCCCAAGTTTTTCAGCCAGCGGCAGCAGTGGCTTGATCTCATCGGCCATCTGGCCACCTTGCACATTTACCGCGTCGGGTACTAGCTCGCCGGCGAGTGCCAGGCGAACCGAGCGCGCTACCGAGATCCCGGCTTTCTCCTGGGCCTCATCGGTGGACGCACCAAGGTGGGGAGTCGCCACGACCGACTCCAGCCCAAATAGCGGTGAGTCAGTGCACGGCTCCTTGGCATAAACGTCAAGACCTGCGCCGGCTACACGCCCATCAACGATGGCCTCATAGAGGGCTACTTCATCAACAATGCCACCACGTGCTGCGTTAATGATGTGCACAGTTGGCTTGACTTTATGAAGTTCTGCATCGCCAATTAGCCCCACCGTCTCGGCCGTCTTAGGCAGATGGACAGTAATGAAATCACTTTCGGCAAGTAGGTCATCCAAAGTGACCATGCGGACCCCCAATTGAGCCGCACGCGCAGGCTGCACATAGGGGTCATAGGCAATTAACTTCACCCCAAAGGCGCTCATCCGCTGGGCAACAAGTACCCCGATGCGACCAAGGCCCACGATGCCTACGACTTTGCCAGCAACCTCTACTCCGGTGTACTTCGAACGCTTCCACTCCCCCTTACTGAGTGCGGCACTTGCCGGAGCCACATTGCGTGCGCTCGCAAGAAGTAACGCTACGGCTAACTCAGCAGCGCTGACAATATTCGAGGTTGGCGCATTTACGACCATGACACCAGCCTGAGTGGCCGCTTTGACGTCAACATTGTCAAGGCCAACTCCTGCGCGCGCGACAACCTTCAATTTCGGCGCCGCAGCGATGGCCTCAGCGTCGACCAGCGTGGCTGAGCGCACCAAAATGGCATCGACGTCAACAATGGCGGCCAACAGGGCCACCCGATCTGAACCATCGCAATTGATGATTTCAAAATCGGGGCCAAGTGCTTCTACGGTCGCGGGTGAGAGTTCTTCGGCAATTAGAACGCGAGGTCTGGTCACCTGCGGATTGTATCGGTGGTTGATTTGGGAGCGCCTAGCGAGCCGCGGTGCCCTCGACGTAGTCATCACCCTTGTTATCAACCCAGCTCATCAGCCCGCGAAGTTCGCGGCCAACCGCTTCGATTGAATGGGCTTCGCCTTTGGCTCGCAGCGCCTTGAACTCCGGCCCACCGGCTTCCTGGTCGTCCATGAAGCGCTGTGCAAAAATGCCATTTTGGATATCTGCCAGCACCGCCTTCATATTCTCCTTGACCCGAGGATCGATAACCCGCGGCCCGGACACATAGTCACCGTACTCAGCGGTGTCTGAGACACTCCAGCGCTGCTTCGCGATACCACCTTCGTACATGAGGTCAACGATCAACTTCAGTTCGTGAAGGCATTCAAAGTAGGCAACCTCGGGCTGATAACCAGCCTCGACGAGGGTTTCAAATCCATACATCACCAATTGGGAGGCGCCCCCGCACAGCACCGCCTGCTCGCCGAAGAGGTCGGTTTCGCACTCCTCGGTAAATGTTGTTTTGATGCCGCCGGCCCGAAGCGCACCGATGGCCTTGGCGTAGGACAGGGTGAGCGGCCAGGCGCCGCCGGTGAAGTCTTGCTCGACGGCAACGATCGCGGGAACCCCGCGACCGGCAACATACTCACGGCGCACCAGGTGGCCGGGGCCCTTGGGGGCCACCATGCAGACATCAACGAATGCCGGCGGGCTAACAAACCCGAAGCGGATGTTGAACCCGTGAGCAAAGAAAAGCGCGTCGCCTTCTTGCAGGTTGGGCTCAATTGCTTCCAGATACAACTTCTTTTGTACCGGGTCAGGGGCCAAGATCATGATGACGTCTGCCTCGGCGGCAGCCGCCGCTGGGTCAACTACCCGTAGGCCGGCTTCTTCAGCCCTCGCTCGAGTCTTGGAACCATCGCGCAGGCCAACTCGAACATCGACGCCCGAGTCGCGAAGGGACATCGCATGGGCGTGACCTTGGCTACCGTAGCCGAGGACCGCCACCACCCGATTTTGGATGATTGACAGATCTGCATCGTCATCATAGAAAAGCTCAGCCACGGGAATTTCTCCTTGGTTTCGGGGGTGCGTCAGCTACGAAGAACAGAAGGTTATCGGTTATGGGTTTCACTAGGCGGAGCGGTCGGCAGAACGCACTGGTCGGTCAGAAATCGACCGTGCCCCGCGCGCCATAGCGACAGCGCCGGACTTGACCAGCTCTTTGATCCCAAAAGGCTCAAGGACCCGGAGCAAGGCCGCCAACTTGTCGCCATTTCCGGTGGCTTCGATCGTGACAGCATCCGAAGAGACGTCAACCACTTTGGCTCGAAAAAGCTGCACGGTTTCGAGGATATGCGAACGGGTTTCGAGATCGGCTTTCACCTTAACCAGCAAGATCTCACGTTGCACCGAGGCATCTGGGTCAAGTTCGACAATCTTCAGGACGTTTATGAGCTTATTTAGTTGCTTGGTCACCTGCTCAAGTACCGCACCTTCGACATTTACCACGATGGTCATCCGCGAAACCTGCGGGACCTCGGTGGGCCCAACAGCAAGGGATTCAATATTGAACCCCCGCCGCGAAAACAAACTAGCAACGCGCGCCAGCACCCCAGGTGTGTCTTCGACCAAAACTGACAGTGTGTGTCGTGACATTAGTCGTCCGACCCCCAATCTGGTGCCATGGCTCGTGCCACCAAAATTTCGTCGTTGCTTGCTCCGGCTGCGACCATCGGCCACACCATCGCATCGCGATGCACAACGAAATCGATGACTACGGGGGCATCGTTCATGCCCATCGCCTTCTCGATAGTGGTATCAACATCATCAGGTGACTCACAGCGTAGGCCGTGGCAACCGTAGGCATCGGCCAACTTTACGAAATCCGGTATGCGATGTGACTCCAGATCGGTATTTGAATAGCGGCTGTTATAGAAAAGGGTTTGCCATTGCCGGACCATGCCGAGGCTGCTGTTATTGATCAAGGCAACTTTGATCGGGATCTCATTTACCGAGCAGGTGGCGAGCTCCTGGTTGGTCATCTGGAAGCAACCATCACCGTCAACAGCCCAAACGGTTTTATTTGGGCACCCGACTTTCGCGCCCATAGCAGCTGGAACAGCGAATCCCATGGTGCCGAGACCACCAGAATTTAGCCACGTGTTCGGGTTCTCATAACCGATGAACTGCGCTGCCCACATCTGATGCTGGCCAACCCCGGCAGCGTAAATCGAGTCTGGGCCCGAGATCAGGCCGAGCCTTTGAATCACATACTGCGGTGACAAAGTGCCGTCATCGGGTAGGTCGTAGCCCATTGGGTAGGTCTCGCGCATCCGATTCAGCAATGACCACCAAGCGCCATAGTCGCCGCGATTACCCGCCGCGTATTCGGCCTCAAGTGCCATCACCAACTCTGGGATGACTTCGGCCATATCGCCCACGATCGGGATATCGGCGTATCTATTCTTGCCGATCTCGGCGGGGTCGATGTCGGCGTGAATTACCGCCGCTCCCGGCGCGAAAGTGGAAAGCTTGCCGGTGACGCGATCATCAAATCGTGCACCCAAGGTGATCAATAGATCAGATTTTTGGAGTGCGCCAACGGCGGCGACACTTCCGTGCATGCCGGGCATCCCCAGATGCTGCGGATGGGAATCGGGGAATGCGCCGCGCGCCATCAAGGTGGTAACCACGGGGATACCGGTGATATCAGCCAACTTGCGCAGTGCGACGCTGGCATTGGCTCTGATCACCCCACCACCCACGTAGAGCACCGGAGACTTCGCGGCGATGATCATGCTGGCTGCGTCACGAACCTGCTTGGCATGTGGCTTGGTGACCGGGTGGTAACCGGGTAGGTCAATAGCGGTCGGCCAGTTAAAGGTCGTGAGGGCTTGCAGTGCATCCTTGGAAACGTCAACAAGTACCGGGCCGGGCCGGCCGGTTGCAGCAATATGGAATGCCTCGGCAATGGCCCGGGGGATGTCATCTGCGTTAGTGACCAGGTAATTGTGTTTGGTTATCGGCATCGTGATACCGCGAATATCGGCCTCTTGGAAGGCATCGGTGCCGATAGCACCGCTGGGTACCTGCCCGGTGATCGCCACCATTGGGATGGAATCCATCGCGGCATCGGCAATCGGGGTTACCAAATTGGTGGCCCCCGGGCCACTTGTCGCCATGCAGACACCCACCCGGCCTGTTGCTCCGGCGAAACCTTCTGCGGCATGGCCAGCACCTTGCTCATGACGCACCAGAATATGGCGGATTCGCGAGTCCATCAGGGGGTCGTAAAGCGGCAGGATCGCCCCGCCCGGAATGCCGAAGACGTCGGTAACTCCGGCGGCCTCAAGGGATAAAACCAGGCTCTGTGCACCGGTGATCTGCGCCCCGGTTGATTGCTCACCCATGATCCCTGCCTTCCTTGCCTAGACGATTAACTCACTGCCCGTACTTAATTGTGCCGCTCCAATGAAAAACCCCCCGACCCTGGTGGGTGACGGAGGGCAGCGCGCGGAGTATGCGTCTAGCCCGCGCGCCTAATAACTACCTGCTTCTTTACCACGGACAGTAGGTTAGCGGTCCTGTCGCCAACTCTCAAGTCACCCCCCACCCGGCCCTAGTCGCAGACCGCCCCCTTGGAGGCCGAGCCCACGAGTTTGGTGTATTTGGCCAGGACCCCCCTGGTGTAACGGTGCTGCAGCGGCGCAAATGCCGCCGCCCGCTTGGCCAGTTCGGCCTCATCGACTAGTAGATCTAAAGTCCGGGCGCCAATATCGATTCGGATCCGATCCCCATCGGCAACTAACCCGATGGGCCCGCCATCGACGGCCTCGGGTGCAACGTGGCCAACGCATAGCCCGGTGGTGCCGCCGGAGAACCGGCCATCGGTGATGAGCATGACGTCCTTGCCCAACCCGGCGCCCTTGATGGCCCCGGTAATCATCAGCATTTCGCGCATACCCGGGCCGCCTTTAGGGCCCTCGTAGCGAATGACGACGACATCGCCTTTTTGAATGGTGCCATCTTCGAGTGCTGCCATCGCAGATTGCTCACGCTCGAATACCCGTGCAGCACCTTCGAAGACAGCAACCGGTACTCCCGCATTTTTTACAACGGCACCTTCTGGAGCCATCGAACCCGATAAAATTGTGATACCACCGGTAGTTGCAATTGCGTTTTTGGACGCATGCAAGATATCGCCGTCTGGGTCCGGTGGATTGATATTGGCCAGGTTCTCCGCCATCGTTTTGCCCGTTACCGTGAGGCAGTCGCCATGCATTAAGCCAGCGTCAAGTAAGGCCCGCATAATTACTGGCACGCCACCGACTCGGTCCACGTCACTCATGACGAATCGACCAAATGGCTTTACATCGGCGAGTAGTGGCACCTTCGAGCCGATTCGATGGAAATCCTCCATCTCAAGTTCAATATTTGCCTCATGGGCAATGGCAAGAAGGTGCAAGACCGCATTCGTTGAACCTCCAAATGCCATTACCACCGCAATTGCATTCTCGAGGGATTGCTTCGTGATGATGTCTCTGGTCGTAATACCCTGGCGAATTAGTTCGACAACGGCCTCACCGGAGCGCCGCGCAAAACCATCGCGGCGGCGATCAACAGCCGGCGGGGCTGCCGAACCAGGTAATGACATCCCCATGGCTTCGGCTGCACTCGCCATGGTGTTTGCGGTGTACATACCTCCGCAGGCGCCTTCGCCTGGGCAAATTGCTCGCTCAATAGTGTCGACATCGGCCCGCGACATCAGGCCGCGGGCACAGGCTCCAACGGCCTCAAATGCGTCAATGATAGTGACATCTTTTTCAGTGCCATCGGATAATTTCACGTGGCCGGGAAGAATCGAACCTGCATAAACAAAAACTGAAGCCACATCGATGCGCGCAGAAGCCATCAACATCCCTGGAAGCGACTTGTCGCAGCCCGCGAAGGTGACCATGCCATCGAGGCGTTCGGCCTGCATCACAGCTTCAACCGAATCGGCGATGATCTCGCGCGAGACGAGCGAAAAATGCATACCTTCATGGCCCATTGAGATGCCATCGGACACCGAGATCGTGCCGAACTGCATCGGGAAGCCGCCGGCTTGGTGCACCCCTTCCTTCGCTGATCTGGCTAAGCGCTCCAGCGAAAGATTGCAAGGGGTGATCTCGTTCCACGAAGAGGCGATGCCGATTTGGGCTTTGGGGAAGTCTTCGTCGGACATCCCCACCGCGCGGAGCATCCCGCGGGCGGCGGCGCGCTCTAGGCCATCGGTGACTTCAGAACTTCGCGGCTTCATATCAGTCATGTCTTCACCCTAATGTTTCGTTAGAACCGGCGGCCTATCGGGCTTATGGGGTGGGGATGACATTCCTCAGCTCCTGGCCACTTGCCCAACGAGCCAACTGATCCTTAACCAGTGCTCTAGCGCGTGGGCCAAACGCTGACGTATCGCCGCCGACATGGGGTGAAATTATCAAATTGGGGCATGACCAGAGCGGGTGATCCGGCGGCAGCGGCTCCGGGTCGCTCACATCGAGTGCCGCACTGATGTGGCCTGCGTGCAGTTGCGCAATGAGCGCCTCGGTTACTACTACCCGGCCGCGCGCCACATTCACCAACAAGGCCCCCGCCTTCATTCGCTGCAGAAACCGCAAATCGACCAGACCATCAGTCGTGACGTCAAGTGGCACCGCGATCACTACGACATCAGCGTTCGGCAGTAACGACTCCAGCTCACTTACCGCGTGGACGCCAGTTCGAGCGGTGCGCCCAATCATGGTGACGGTGGTCTCGAATGGTTCAAGGCGCGCCCTAATTGCCTGCCCTACCCCGCCCGCACCCAACACCAGCACCGCTCGATCTGCAAGGCTCGGCCTGGTTTCATGTTGCCAAGTGCCCGACACCATATTTCGTGCGGCGACATCTAGCCCGCGAAGTGAAGAGATTATGAGACCGATCGCCAGTTCGGCGGTGCTGGCATCGTGCACGCCCGCCGCATTACACAGCTTTACCCCTGTGGGCAGGTACGGCAGCACGTAATCAAAGCCCGCGGTGA
Source organism: Actinomycetes bacterium (assembly GCA_037138935.1). GTDB lineage: Bacteria > Actinomycetota > Actinomycetes > S36-B12 > S36-B12. The sequence continues at coordinate 732 of JBAXHK010000019.1, read as the reverse complement.
GCAACTGAACAACCTCGAGCGCCGGCATATCGACCAGCACCTCTACCGTGGATATCGGACCCATGTATTCGGGGACGAAGAACCCAGCCCGCTCCAAGTCCACTGGAGTCGGCGCCCCGTCATAGAAAACATGTTCGCCCGCAAACTCGACGCCCTGTAAAAAAGTCGGTAGCAACGCGATACCAGCCAAGGCGAACTACTCACTTACCCCGAGGCGTTCAAGCAGTAGCGCCCGAACTTTAGCCGCATCAGCCTGGCCCTTTGTGGTCTTCATAACCGCACCCACGATTGCTCCAGCGGCTTGAATCTTTCCGCTCTTTATTTTCTCGGCAACATCTGGCTGTGCGGCTAACGCTTCGTCAATCGCCGCAAGGAGTGCACCGTCGTCGCTCACCACCGCGAGGCCTCGTTGCGCGATGACTGAATCAACATCGCCTTCACCCGCCAATACGCCTTCGAAAACTTGGCGTGCCAGCTTGTCATTGAGGCTGCCATCAGCGATAAGGGCTTCAACTCGGGCTATCTGGCTCACCGTCACCGGCAATTCGCTGAGCTCGACACCACGCTCATTTGCCACACGCAATAATTCGCCGGTCCACCACTTTCGAGCGGCTGCAGGGTCAACGCCTTCAGCGATACTGGCCTCAACCAGTTCAACCGCACCCGCATTCACCAATGTCGCCAACTCGAACTCATTAATCCCCCAGGTTTCCTGCAGCCGAGCGCGCTTGA
>JBAXHK010000018.1:0-10905 GCA_037138935.1 Actinomycetes bacterium | reverse complement strand
CCGTGGAATTGGTCCACACGTTCTTGCACGTGCCATCAGCCTGCACATCAACTCTCGCAAAGCCAGGGACTGTGGTCTTGCCCCCGGTGACAGATTTGACGCTCAAATTCCCGTAATTGTTTTCAACGATGAGTGCATTGCCTATTGAGATGAGTGAATTCTCTGTAATGCTGGCGTTCTTGTCGAAAACGGGCACCGAGCAGACTTGGCGAGATGCGGCATTAACTGCGGTGTTATACACGACAACGTTCATTGGATTGGCGTTGTCTGCAATTGCTACCCGACCACCGGACATCACCGTCGGACTGGTGCCGGAACCTGCACTCTTTGCGCCAGGCTTTTGAACGCCATCATTTTCATACACAATGCGCCAACTCGATGTTGGCAAGCCAGCGACCGCATCAAAGCGATACATCGCAATGTTACTAACGATGTAGACGCCCCCAGTTTCATCCATCGAGAACGACTGCGTAATTCCCTCACCTGAAAGCCTTATGGTCTGGCTCTTTCCGGTTTTCGGGTTCAGGGCACCGACAAGCCCTTGGGTTGTGACAAACCAAATATTGCCATTGAAGTCTGGCAATGCAGACAAGATCGAATCTCCACTGGCCGCGAATGTGGGTTGACCTGCAGTAATCGATGTCGCAAGGTCGACATCGCTAATTGGCTTAAATGAGTACTTCGAGCCAGTTCGTGCCAATTCGAAGGTGATGATGTGTCGGTCGGCCGTCGCCACGACGGCCCGGTCCTCGTTATCGAGATAGAAGTAACCGCCAGACAATTCGGTGTAGTCCCGATTCGACAAAGCGCCAACCGCAGTCGGGCGATTAGACAGGTTATAGCGGGCAAGCACCTTCAACGAATCCGGATCCATGAGGGTCAAAAAAGCAGGAGTTTTAGGCAACAGGCAGATCGCAATTATCTGACCAGCCGAGTTGAAAGTCATGCTCGCGCACTCACCGCCGGCCCACTTGGAAGTCACCTTGGTGTTCTTACCCAATGGGCCAGCCCACTGATATGAATCCGACATATAAGTGTCATTGTGAATATTTGAGGTACCGGTGGGTGCCATGTACGGGTTCGTAGGAACCACCGGCAGTGACACCGGATTCGCCTTCGCCGGCTTGCCAATGAACTTGGTGGCGCTGCTATATCCGGGGCCCTCAGGTATGGGCCTGGCGGAGGCCACGGCTCCAGAAGTTGCGACCAGGGCCCCAGCAAATAGGGCGACAGCAGTGCGGGCAATAAGGCTCGATGTCATGAGGTCAGTGGATAGCAAATCACTCTGACTGTCAAGTAGGCCGCGCGCGCCGAGCCAAAGCACTATGGTCTGCTCATGCGCCTAATGACCCGTTTTCTCGCCGCCCTTGCCGCCACGACCGTGGTGTTCGGCGCCACCGCCATCCCCGCCTACGCCGCCACCGGTGTTATCACCGCGAGCTGGGGTAAAGGCTCACCCAACTTCACCGACCCTTGGACGATGCCTGCCATCATGTATACGTCAGTAAATGATGTTTACGCATCCTCCACCACAGGGGTAAACGTGACTTTGAGTGCTAGCGGTGGTTGCACCGTTTCACAAAAGCAATTGACCGTGACCTCTGGTGCCACCCCTTGTGTGCTGGTGATGAATTCGCCAGCCGGCAACGGCCTCGACGCAGCTACGGCGACTTTCACCATCCCGACCATCCCAGTTGGCCAAACCGCCAAGTTCGGAAGTGTGTGGAATAAGACTCCGCAGAAGGTCACCGAGGGCAAGACCTATGTGATGGGTGCCCCGAAGCTAAAAACCAATAAAGGCAAGCTGGTTACCTTTAAAATCGCTACCGGATCTAATCTTTGCACCGTCGTGAAAGATTCAAGTAAGGGCTGGCTGCTGAAGGTGGGCAAGAAGACCGGCAAATGCAGTGTTACTGCCACTGCAGCCGCAGTTCCGCCGAACTACGCCGCGCTCAATACCGCCTCGTACTGGACGGTAGTAAAGCCCTCATAAGAATTTCCCAGCTGCCTAAACTAATAATATGATTGAGCACCCCACCGCTAGTGCTGCGCAATTGCAGGATGAGGTTGCTGCTGGCTTTGCCGCCGGGGTGATTCCCAGCTTGGCCCACTACCGCACCCACGAACAATCTGCGGCTTGGCATGAGGTGGCTACCTCCTTCTTTGACCGCGCGCCCGGGCGCAGTGCATTCGACGAAATCTACTCCGAAATCGCAGCAGAATGCGAAACCGGCCCGGTACATATCATCGCGCTCGGCTGCGGTGACGGTGCCAAATAAGAGGGCCTAGCGAGAACATTGCGCGAAGTAGGCCTCGAGGTGTCAATCACTCTTGTCGATATCTCACCTTCATTGCTCAAGCTTGCGATAGCGCGCCAATCAGAACTCGATGGAGTAAAGATTTTGTCCCCCGTGGTGTGTGATGTGACTACCGTTGGTGTTGAGCTTGCTCAGTTTATCGATCAACTCCCTGGGCGCCGCGTTGTCAGCATGTTCGGTGTGCTACCCGGGTTAACATCAATGTCAGCCTTTGCGGCGGTTGCCGCCCTAATGCGAAGTGGCGATCTTTTCACCTTCAGCGGCAACCTACTGCCCGAAGGTGACGGTCAAATTGAGCGGCTTTGTGAGTTCTACGCGACTGACGCCTCGCATGACTGGATGGCATTAGTTTTTCGTGACGCCGGGATAGCCGACTTGAAATTGCGTTGGTCAGTGACGCCGGCTTACACCGAACAAGTGCACGCGGTTGCCACGGTCAGTGTGACAGTTGAGGTACTCCAAGACTGTTCAGGGCAAATCGGCGATCAAATTGTTCAACTACATGCCGGGCAGACACTTGACACTTTCCGGTCGCATCGGCATTCTCCCGAATCGATTATTAGCCTCACGGAAAGCCTCGGCCTCACGGTGCTGTTCTTACGACGCTCGGACAGCGGCGAAGAAGGCGTAGCAATTGCTCGTAAATGATTAAGGCAGCGCCTGCATGGTCCGAAGCACTGCACGGACTTTCGGTACTTCATGAGTTCGGTACAAATTTGTGCCGCCCAGAGCAGCTAGGGTAGCGAAGAAGGTCTCGATATCGCGGTATTGCTCTTCGAAGTATTCATACCCGGCAAGAAGGGCATTGCATACCGGCTGGCCTAGTGCCCTTAGCCGAAAGCTAGTCAGCAGGGTTAGTACTTGATGTTCAAGTCGCTCCTGCCCACCCCGTGGTGAACTTAGTAATGGGTCAACGAAGATACCCGAGACCCCGGCGGCTTTCGCAGCCTGAATTCGCGGGGCGAAATGATCGAGCATCCGATCGGTAAAATCAATACCGCTGCTGAAATCTCTTACTTCACGAATATTTATCCCCTGCACATAACACATGATGACCGTCGTATCGAAGGATGCGGCCAACTCCAAAACCTCTGACTCATGTTCTCTGCCGGTCAGATTTAGCACATTAGCGCCAGCAACTAGGCAGGCTTCAACCACCTCAGGCGAATAGGTTTCGGCCGAGACAATAATGCCTTCAGCGCGCAAACCTTCGATAACGGGCACCAACGCAGCGATCTGAGCGGCCGCATTAACTTGTGCTGTCTCCGCCATTGTTGCCTCGGCGCCAATATCTATAATTTCCGCTCCTTCGGCCACCAACTTTCGACCGCGCGCGATTGCCGACTGGGTAGTCAAAGAAATACTTTCGCGGTACCAGGAGTCATGCGAGAGATTGATAACTCCCATAATCGCCGGATTAGCAACGAAATCAAAGTGACGCCCACCGATCTTGAAAGAGTCAACCGGTGCATCAATTTCAGAGCCATACCGTGTGAAGATCTCGGATAAATATGACAGCGAGAGCATGCTTAAATCCTAGACTTAAATCCTAGATGAGTCTCACTAACTAGGCAATTAGCCCAAGGTGACAAGCGCGACCCCGGCGAGAATAACGAGGATTGCCCCGTACTGGATTGGCTTCAGCAACTGTTTCAGAATCACCGCAGCCAAGATGGTGGTAACTAAAGGGGCAAGGGAGCCGAGGACGGAATCTAAAGCCACCATGCCGATGGTGGTGGAGAAAGAGTACGACCACGTCGAAACAGCATCAAGGATACCGATAGCCAGGAGTACCAACATGATCCGCCGGGAAACTCCTCCCAGAGAGCGATTAACGAGCGCCGCGATCGCTAGGGGTATAACGATGGTGAACTCCATGACCGCTGAGGTCTCTAGGGCGCTACTCTCACTGCCTAAGTCGAGTGTTACGAAAATCAACCCGTAGGTGACCGTAGCTACCGCAGCAAGCACAATTGGCGTCACGCTGCTTTGGGGGCCCCTGAGTTCGGGTGCGCTAACGAAAATAACTCCACCTATGCAGGCCACTATGCCTACCAGTTGGCCCGGGTTTGGGTAGATCCCTTGAACCGCGTCGAAGGCGATCGGGATGAGTACCGATAGTGAAGTTATCCCCGAAATAACTCCCATGCGTCCCTTGGATAAGGCGGTATAAAAGGCGAGGTTTCCGATAAGAGCACACAACCCGCTAACCGCGCCCCACCAAATCTCCGAACCTGTGAGTGACCACGAGTGTTGACCGGTCAGGACAAGGGCATAGATGAGCCCGGCAAATAGCGCACCGAAGCCAGTTACCGCATATACCGATACCCGGCGGGTAGTGAAGCCGCCCAGAAAGCTGGCTGAACCCCCGGTCAGGCTTGACAGCAGCGCAAAGAGGCTGGACACCGTCTCACTCTATTGCTCTGAGGGTTAAGGGGCGGCCCTTTAGAAAGATCGGATCGGACGAACGCGCAGCAACCTGTCCTTGGCGTAGTAGCCGTCGAGGCCATTACTGAAACGTTGAGTCGACGCGTAGGCCGCGGCGTACTGCGAGGAACTCCAGTAAACAGATTCAACAGATTCAGTTTCGTTAAAAGCGAATCGCTCATGGAAAAAACAGCCATTAACGCAGGTTTGTATGTAGCGCGCCATCGCAGCCAACTCACCACTAGACGGTAAGAACCAATCGCTCTTCCCGCCCCTTACGAGGTTAGAGGTGAAACTACTAGCTCCGGCGTAGCACTCTTTCATCATCAAAGCAGTATTCGTCCTACCAGTACCAACCTCGGTACCAGTGCCAGGAAGTGCGGAGCTTGCCTTGTTGCACCAAATCGCTTGTGGATCAGGTTGAAAGCAATTGGGGTCTACGTCAATTGATATGCACTTACTGTTTGGTACAGCGGGACTGCGGGGCCTTGATGCCATCTCGTAAGTCTTTCCATCGGCGATCAAAAACACTAAGCCATCACCTGGACCAAGTTCACCAAGGCGATAACTGCTCACCGTGGCGGTGGCTTTCAAGCCAGCTTGGCCGGTATCAGGGATGGCGGTGATGGTGCCCGTGGCCGAGCCAATCATCGTGATAATGACAACTAATTGGCCTTTCTCATTAGTAACGGGGGTTGAAGCGCCATCGCCCAAGCCAAAGCGCGTGTCCCCGGTCGCAATGAGGTCAACCCGCTGACCAGCTATCGGGTTACCGCTGGCGTCGAGAACTGTGATGGTGACTGGCTGACTTTCTGCGGGGCTCACACTCATCACACTTTTGTCCATAGTGATCTTCGCAGGGACACTCGCCGCTGCAGTTGGAGGACCATAGATGCGCACCGGCATGTAGCTCAACGGTGCAGCGCCGGCCAATATGCCAGCACAGTCAGAGCCTCTTAAGGTCTGGCACTTCGAACCTAAATTCCCGAAATAGCGACTTGGTGAAATCAAGTTGGCCGGGTGGCTCACATCGCCGTACCAAACCAGGGAGAAGTTATCGGCCCCTCTGGAGAATTGGCATACCACTAGGAGGGTCTTTGGCGAGGCGCACTTTTGCAGCTGCGCCCCGATCAACCAATCGTATGTCGCACGCCAAGCCTGTTGCTCATCTGTTGAACCCGGGGTTAGTTGGATACCAAAAACCCCATTGCCGGTCTTCGTCCACGCATACCAGAAAGTTGAGCCGAAGCCGTAGCGCACCGAATCAATGTAGGTGCGAGACAACAACGCCATTGCCTTGTCGCCGGTGATATCTACTTTGCCTTCACCAAGGCCGGCAAGGCCATAGTTCACCTCAGTGTCAAAGACGGTGGTAAATGGCGCACCGGAAAGCGCCAACATGGCACGGAATTGACCAATACCCCTGATCCGATCATCGGCACCACCTGATGCCGTGGGGTATGAATGCACGGAATAGGCATCGGCCGGCCAATTACGTTTCTTCAACTCCGCAAGATAGGCCGGGAAGAAAGTGCCGAAAGATCCGGTCGCCCGCGAAGTAGTGTTCGCCGCCACCACGAGTGCGCTTGGATTGCATTTACGAATCTCTTCGAAGGCCGCCAAGGTGAGATCGGCCATCTGCGCCGGGGTACCACTGTAGAACGTATCCAAGTTAGCTTCGTTCCAAACCTCATATGCGCTGATTGATGGGCCGTATTTGCATGAGACTTCACGCACGTAACTACGCCAGTCAGCGATATTGGTCGGGTTATCCGTTACGCCACCACCACCTGCCCACGCCGGTGTGCCACCTAATACCAGCATCACCCTTGCGTTTAACACCTGTGCCGTTTCAATCTGCTTTTGAAGTTTGCGCCAAACGAACTTTCCCTTGGTTGGCTCAATATCTCGCCACTTAGTTTCAGTATCCCACAAACGCACATATCCAACTGGCACCGTCGGAATAGTTGCCGGATCAGTTGGCCCCTCGATGCCGCTGGCCACATCGCTAACCCAGTCAGCTGGTGCGTGGATGCCGAATAGGTCACGACCCACCGCAGGGGTCGTAGGCGGGCCGTAAGCATTTAGGATAGCGGGCTCCGGTGCTGCCACCTCAGAGGCAATCTGCGGAACAGCGACCACGTTAAATTGCTCGGCCTCGTTGGGGACACCGTAACTATTTGAGCAGATATTTTGTGAGGGAGATGGGTTATTTGCGCATTCATTGATCGTCAACTGAAAGTTCGCAAATACCTCCGGCGACAAACTCAAGCCCCACGATTTGGCGTTAAGTATTGTCGCCACAGTCCAGGATTCAAAGAAGAGCGGGTACCTTGATTTCAAAGCCGCCAGTTGTACCGCCGGTTGCGGTGAACTTATCAATAAGTCAAGTAAGGAATTAAGAACTAGATAACCCTGGCGCGATACAGGTTGCAAGTTTGAGATATTTGGCAGCCAAATAATAGGACTAATCGTTGTTGCCTTCGATCGAGTTTTAGAGCTGGTGGCAGCCTTAACCGCCGTTGTTGTGTATGCGGCGCGTTGCTGCGGTGTCCACAGGTAGGCACCCTGGCCATAGACGTAGACGTCCGGCATCAACTTGCCCAGTTTCACCTTCGCTGGCTGACTAGTCTTAGAGGCGCCAAAATCAAGTGACCAAGTGCCACCGGTCAGCTTGCACCCGGCCCCCACCCGCGGCTTCTTGGTGGCCAGCTTGATCAGCATCTGGTTGCGCAAGGTGCAACCTCGCTTGTCCTTGGCTTTGGATGCTAAAGACGGAAACATTCCGGGCTTGTAGCCAACACGTAGTGGCGAAACCGCAGGCACCGTAGCCAAGATCGAAGCTGGCGTGCCGGTTGCGGCGGCGGCACGCGAGGCAGATGTGGCGGTACGAGAGACTGCGCTAGGTGCCACACTCGGGGCTCCCATTGGGGTGCTGACCGGGGTGCTGACCGGGGCCTTAGCCACGGCCGCCGGAGCCAGCGGGAGGATCACGGCTACCCCTAGAACAAATATCGCCAGTTTGCTACGCATGGGCAAATCCTAATCACACACCAGTCCCCTCGTTCGAAACTGGTAAATAACCCTCTTTTGGACTTTGTATTTTCCAATCGGGGACGTACCCTTTCAGGACGTAGCTCAGATTGAGTTCGATTCCAGAAAAGGAGGCTCAGCGTGCCCAGTAATAGCGTGGCTCTACCAGCAAGTTCTGCGCCAGTTGACCGGTTGACCGTGGCTGTTGCTTGGGTGCGGCCCGGCGCCCACGGCATCAATGGGATGGCACAGCCGTCCTTTTCAATAAAAAGCGTGATTAACGGTGGCTTCTGCTTCGAGGGCTCTGAGGAATAGTTAGCTGCTGACTCTTCGGTACGGCCGGTTAGAAAGATCGAACCGGCCGCACCGCAATCCGTTTGTCTTTGACAGCCACACCAAGTTCGGCTTGGGCGAGGCTTTTGGGAATTCCACGCACTAATCAGGAAGGGCACACATGTCTGAGGTAGTTCGCGGGGTTGTCGCCAAAACAAAAGGCGCACCCGTCTCAATCGAGAACATCGTGATACCCGATCCAGGGCCTGGCGAAGTGAAAGTGAAGATCGCCGCCTGCGGTGTCTGCCACACGGATTTGCACTACCGCGAAGGCGCGATCAACGACGAATTCCCTTATCTGCTCGGCCACGAAGCAGCCGGTTTCGTCGACACCGTTGGCGAAGGTGTCACCGATGTTCAGCCCGGTGACTATGTCATCTTGAACTGGCGTGCAGTGTGCGGAGATTGTCGCGCCTGTCGGCGCGGTCGCCCGTGGTACTGCTTCAACACTCATAACGCTGCATCAAAGATGACGCTGGAGGATGGCACCGAGTTGAGCCCAGCGCTTGGTATCGGCGCATTTGCAGAAAAAACTCTGGTGGCAGCCGGGCAGTGCACAAAGGTTGACCGCAGGGCTCCCGCACAAGTCGCCGGGTTACTCGGTTGCGGTGTAATGGCCGGGCTTGGCGCAGCGATCAATACTGGAAATATCACGCGCGGCGATACCGTCGCGGTGATCGGTTGCGGCGGTGTAGGTGATGCCGCAATAGCAGGAGCCCGATTGGCCGGGGCCAGCATCATCATTGCGGTTGACATAGACGACCGAAAACTCGAGCTTGCCCGAGAGTTCGGTGCGACGCACACCGTTAACTCACGTAATCGCGATGCCGTCGAAGGTATCCAAGAATTCACCGGCGGCTTCGGTGCCGATGTTGTGATAGACGCCGTGGGGCGCCCAGAAACCTACGAAGCTGCCTTCTACGGGCGTGATCTCGCCGGCACCGTCGTATTGGTCGGTGTCCCCGATCCGACAATGCGACTAGATCTGCCGCTCATTGATGTCTTCGGTCGCGGTGGCTCACTTAAGTCAAGTTGGTACGGGGATTGCCTACCATCGCGCGACTTCCCCATGCTAATTGATCTGTATCTGCAAGGCCGGCTGCCTTTGGATCGATTTGTTTCAGAGGAAATTTCCCTCGATGAAGTTGAAGAGGCTTTCGCGAAGATGCACAGAGGCGAAGTTCTTCGCTCGGTCGTGGTTCTCTGATGTCACCTCGCATCAAAAACATTGTTACTAGCGGAACATTTTCACTCGACGGCGGCACCTGGGAAGTTGATAACAACGTTTATCTAATCGGTGATGACTCCGAGGTTATTGTCATCGACCCAGCCCACGACAGCGCCGCAATTCTCGATGCGATCGGTGGCCGCAAGGTTTCTGGAGTCATCTGCACGCACGGACATGATGATCACATTGGCCAGGCAGTAGTCATCTCAGAGATGACCGGAGCACCGATCCGGTTACACCCTGACGATCTGATGCTTTGGCAGGTGGTTCACCCAGAAGTCGTACCCACCGAGCTAAGCGACGGCCAAATCATCGAGGTTGCCGGGCTTTCGGTGAAAGTCCTTCATACGCCGGGCCATTCCCCAGGCGGAGTCTGCCTGCACATCCCAGAACTCGATGTTTTGATCTCCGGTGACACCCTCTTCCAAGGCGGACCTGGCGCGACCGGTAGATCATTTAGTGACTTCCCCACGATCATCGACTCCATCCGCGAGAAAATTCTGACTCTTCCGAGCGGCACCAGAGTGCTACCCGGTCACGGTGGCGAAACTACGGTCTCAGGCGAAGCTGCGGATTACCAAGCCTGGGTCGCGCGCGGTCACTAACCATTAATGGTTAGCATGGCTAGTGCATTTCACCCGCAATTTGAAAGGACCCAATGCCCGAAGTACCACTTTCGCTTCTCGACCTGGCCGTGGTCGGTCCGGGTGAATCGATCCGTGCAAGTCTCGACGGGTGTGTGCGGATTGCCCAGCTTGCAGAGGACCTCGGCTACCAACGCGTCTGGTACGCCGAGCACCACAACATGGCAACGATCGCGTCTTCAGCCACATCCGTTCTTATTGCACATGTAGCAGCCAATACCAAAAGTATTCGACTCGGCTCCGGTGGCATCATGTTGCCAAACCACTCTCCGCTTGTTATTGCCGAACAATTTGGCACTCTCGCTACATTGCACCCGGGTCGTATCGATCTGGGCCTCGGGCGCGCGCCGGGTTCAGACCGAAACACGATGCGGGCACTTAGGCGGCACCCACAAACCGCCGAGAACTTCCCGCAAGATGTCTTAGAACTTCAGGCGTACCTAGGCAAAGACTCTTTGATACCCGGCGTTCGCGCTATTCCAGGTCAGGGCACCAACTTGCCCCTCTACATTCTCGGGTCCTCGCTTTTTGGAGCTCAACTCGCCGCCATGCTCGGGCTCCCCTACGCGTTCGCATCACATTTTGCACCCGGCGAGCTGCAAAGTGCCGTTCGCATCTACCGCGAAAGATTCGAACCGTCCGCTCAACTCCAGCGTCCCTATGTAATTGCCGGGGTGAACGTCATTGCAGCAGACTCAGAAGAAGAAGCCCTAATGGGATTGGAATCACGCCGCCGAAGCCTGGTCGGGGCGCTATTCGGAAACTCCGAAAATCCACTCGCCGACGCACAGATCGAGGCGCTTCTTCAGGGGCCACAAGGCCAGCAGGTTGACCAAATGCTTACTTACACCGCCCACGGCAGGCCGGCTGACGTCCGAGCTTACCTTCGAGATTTCCAACAACATGCTGATGCTGATGAACT
>JBAXHK010000017.1:0-10922 GCA_037138935.1 Actinomycetes bacterium | reverse complement strand
CGCATTGAAATTGACGAACCCCTCGTGCATCACCACGGTGCCCGATGCCAAGTGGGCACCTAGGCGAACTCGATCGGCGTCGGCGATGCGCACGCCACTTGGTACTACGTAATCGACCATCCGCGGGAACCGGTCGACTCCGTAGACGGTTAAGTGATGGCCTTTTGACCGGGCCCGAAGGCGCACCTCGGTGAGTCGATCAAGGGGCACGGGGCCAGAGTCAGTCCAGGCGACGATTGGCAGCAATCCGAATATCCCGTCAAGGTTTATGGTGCGCGGCCGCACAATTCGATGCGAGAGCAGGTGTAGTCGTAGGTAGGCGTCGGCGGTATCGACCGGTTGTGCTGCCAAATCGGCGATGGTTGTAGAGATGCTTCGCACCTGCGCGCCGATGGTTTCGGTTGAATTGATGCCGCTACTGATATCAGGGACATCCTTTGGGATGGCACCGAGTGTCGGGGCTGGGTACCAGACGTCAAGCACGACCTCCCCGGCAATTGTGGCTAGGCCAATTGCCGAGGCGGGGCCGGTCACCGGGGTTAATTCAGGGTGAGAGCTCATCGCACTACCGTATCCATGTGGCCACCGCGGTTCGAACCTTGGACCTATCGACAGATGTCGTTGCTCTCACAGCTGCCTTGATCGATGTCCCGAGCCAGTCTCACCAGGAGGCGCAGTTGGCGGATTTGGTGCAAGCCGCCTTAGCGGGCTGCGCGCACCTAAGCGTTCAGCGATTTGGTAACACCATCGTGGCCCAAACCCATTTGGGGCATTCGGAGCGAGTGCTGATCGGCGGCCACCTCGACACCGTGCCATCGGCCGACAATATGCCGCACCACTTCGCTGGTGACCAGCTTTACGGCTTGGGTTCTTGCGATATGAAGGGCGGGGTGGCAATTGCGCTTCGGTTAGCGGCAACCATCCCCTCTTCGAGCCGTGATGTTACCTACATCTTTTATGAGTGCGAGGAAGTCGCAGGCAAATTTAACGGGCTGCAGAAACTTGCTGATGAGCAACCACACTTATTAGAAGCCGACCTCGCAATTTTGCTGGAGCCATCTAATGCTGCTGTCGAGGCCGGCTGCCAAGGCACCTTGCGTGCCGAGATCAGTGTTAACGGTGTACGCGCACATAGTGCCCGCTCTTGGCTCGGTGAAAACGCGATTCACTCAGCCGTTGATGTGCTTCAGATACTTGGCTCTTATGTGCCCAGGCGGCCGATCGTCGACGGTCTGGAGTATCGCGAGGGGCTAAATGCTGTTGCGATAAACGCCGGTGTAGCGGGAAATGTAATCCCCGATAGTTGTGTGGTGACCGTGAACTATCGCTTCGCGCCGGATCGCTCAACAGCTGAGGCGAAGGCTCATGTTGAGGAAGTTTTTGCGGGCTACGACGTGGTAGTTGTTGATCTGGCTGCTGGCGCTCGGCCGGGGCTTGATCGCCCGGCTGCCGCGGAGTTTGTTGCCGCGGTTGGGCGAGCCCCGGCGCCCAAGTTCGGCTGGACCGATGTTGCCCGGTTCTCGGCGATGGGCACCCCGGCCCTAAATTTCGGACCGGGGGACCCATCACTTGCGCATAGTGCTGACGAGCATGTATCAATTGAGCAACTGCGGTCGTGCGAGGCGCACCTGCGCACCTGGCTGGCCTAGTTATTTCCGTTACTGCCTATTAGCTTCCACGTCGAGGGTTAAGTGGATTTCATCTCCGACCAAGACGCCACCGGTTTCGAGCGCGGTATTCCAGACTAAGCCGAAATCCTTACGGCTGATTTTCGCGGTGCCTTCGAAACCGACCTTATTGTTGCCGTAAGGATCGGTACTAGCTCCGACAAATTCATACTTCACTGCGACCGACTTGGTCACCCCATGAATTGTTAGATCACCGGTCACCAAGATGTCCGCGCCGTCGGCAGCAACAGCGGTTGAAACAAAAGTAAGAGTGGGGAAATTCTCAGCGTCTAAGAAGTCCGCGGATGTCAAATGGGCATCGCGGTCGGCAGAGTTGGTGTTGATGCTGGCGGACTCAATCGTTAGCTCAGCTGATGAAGCGGACAGGTTGTCACCATCAATGGTGAACGAGCCGGAGTAAGTGCCGAAGTTGCCGCGGACTTTGGCGACCATCGCGTGGCGCACCCAAAAGCCGATGGTGGTGTGGAAAGGATCGATGATCCAGGTGCCAGTGGCTGGCGAAAGGTTACTCATGGGTCTCCCTTAACAGGTCTAGTTTAGTTGAATGTTCTACTAATATAGTTGAAGATTTAATTGAAGTCAAGTGGCACCAAATCAAGCGGCTAGGGTTGGGGCCGTGCCCACGATCTGCGTCTATTGCGCCTCGAGTTCGGGGATCGATGAGCGCTACCTGGCACTTGCTGATCAGGTCGGTACCGCGATTGCAAGACGCGGCTGGCAACTTGTCTCTGGTGGTGGCGCGGTATCGATGATGGGGGCGGTGGCGCGGGCGGTTCGAAAGGCTGGCGGCCACACCGTCGGGGTGATCCCGCAAGCGCTTATTGACATGGAAGTCGCAGACCACGACTCCGATGAATTAATAATCACCGATGACATGCGCGCGCGCAAAGGGATCATGGACGACCGCGCTGACGCCTTCTTGGCCTTGCCGGGAGGAATTGGCACCTTAGAAGAGCTAATGGAGGTCTGGACCGCTCGCTGCCTCGGGATGCATGACAAGCCGGTTGTGGGCTTAGACCCTTGGGGTGACTTCGCGCTACTTCGTGAGCAAGTGGGGCATTGGCAGCAGCAGGGTTTCGTGCGTCATGAGGCCGTGGCTGAGTTGGTCTGGACCACGGAGGTTGAGCAGGCACTAGAGCTAATCGCCGACAAATTGGCGGCCGCGGTGCGCCGGCCCCCGTCCCGTGGTGGGATAGAGGCATGACTTTCATCTTTGTGCTTTTGGCGGTCGCGGTCATTGCCTTAATTGGCGTACTGGCGACCGGCCGACTCGGTGAACTCCCCGAACCGGTGCGCGACGCTCGCCCGGATAAGAAATTTGGCAATCCAGCATTCGACGTAGTGGTGCGCGGATACCGAATGGACGAAGTCGATCAAGTGATCGAAGAATTGCAGGCACAGGTAGCTAAATTGAGCGGCCGTTGAAAAAGTCGGTGCACAAGGCGATGGCGCCAGTGTTGGCTCGGAGCTTTCAGCATTTACCGGTCTGGGCCCGGCGGGCTTCCTCGACACCATGACGATCACCCGCTGGGATGCCCCCTACCGGGTGGGCGTTCGCGATTCATCTGGAGCGAGGATCTAGACCTGCCCTTAGGCCGGCTCGGCCAACTTGGCTGGCCACTGGCCCGGCCCTGAGTTCCTAAGCGGTGTCAGGCGCTCCCTGATGGCCTTCGGGCGCCTGGTAGAGGGTGGGGTCCTGCCCCGCTAGGGCAACCCCGACAGGTCACCCCGGGGATAGACCAGCGATAATGTCCCAATGAGAAAGGGGTCTACATGGCCGCGATGAAGCCACGGACGGGTGATGGTCCCCTCGAGGTAACCAAGGAAGCGCGCAGTTATGTGATGCGCGTCCCACTCGAAGGCGGCGGTCGACTCGTCGTCGAACTCAAGGCCGACGAAGCCCGCGAGCTAGGCGACAAACTATTGGCGGTTTTCGCCTAGGGCAACAGCCAAAGTTTCTTAATATCGAGGTGACATCCCACCGGGGTTGTCACCTCGATATTTTTATAGTTGGGCTAGCCGCCCTCGCCGCGCAGTACCGCGGCCAGTAAGCCATCACCAATCGTCATCAATGCCGGCACCCAATGCTCGTCATCACGAAGGGCATGCGCGACATCACGTAGGGCGGCGGTTTCGGTATCCCGTTGACCGGGGTCGGCCACGGCGCCGTTGGATAGCACGTTGTCAAAGGCCAAAATTCCACCAACACGTAGCAGGCGCCTGGCTTGCTGCAAGATCGCCGGGTATTCAGCCTTATCGCCATCGACGAAAACCAGGTCATAGGCCTGATCGGCAAGTCGGGGGAGCACTTCCAAGGCTCGGCCGGCGATCAACCGGGCACGCACATGGTCGTAGCCCAATTCGGTGAGGATCTCACGGGCCACCCGCTGGTTTTCGGCTTCGGTGTCGATCGAGGTCAAAATACCGTCGGATGTCATTCCCGATAGCAGGGCTGCGGCTGAAACGCCGGTGCCGGTACCGATCTCAACAACCGCCTGGGCACTTATTGTCGTCGCGAGCAGACGCAGGACCGACGCGGTGGACTTGGCTACCGGCTTGCAGCCAAGTTCGACGGCTCGGCTTCGGGCGGCACGAACGTGTTCATCCTCAACTAGCCAATCCTCGGCATATGCCCATGAGGCAGTATTTGGTGGTGTTGACGTTTGACCCGTCGATTCGGGCTGGTTGCTGGTAATGGTGCACCTCCGCTGGCCTTGGATTGCCAGCAGCCTAGCCTTAGCCCAGATACGAGGAGTAGATGAGCATGAGCATTGACCCGATGACCCCGCCGGTACCCCCGGTCCAAGAGTCGATCCAAGAGACGATCCAGCCAGTTTTGGCACCGGATCCGACCCCGGCTCCTGTGCCGTATGTCCGTGCACCAAGGCGTGGCCTGGGATTCTTCTCGACCGTTCTAGTGGCGGGTATCACCGCACTCGTCGTCGGTTTAGTAGCTGGTCTCAGCGGGTACCTAGTAGGCCAAGCCGTCGACGATGGCACGGTGGTTACCGAAACTGCAGTTGCCGCAGCATTGGTGCCATTGGTGCAGTCCGGTGGCGATACTTCACCGCGCTCTGACCAATCAATCGCCGGCATCGTGTCAGCGGTACTGCCGTCGGTTGTATCGATCCTTGTTGAAGGCGGAGAGGATTCCGGTAGTGGTTCAGGTTTTGTAATTCGTCCCGATGGTTACATTCTTACCAACAACCATGTGGTGAACCTCGCGGGCAAAGACGGCAAGATCACCGTGGTCTTAAATGACGGCACCGAAATAAAAGGCAAAGTTGTCGGTACCAACGAGGCCTATGACCTTGCGGTTATCAAAGTCAAGGAGTCTGGCCTGCAGCCGATGACCTTAGGTAACTCGGCCAATATTGCTGTTGGCGACTCCGCAATTGCTATTGGCGCACCGCTCGGCCTTGATGGCACAGTCAGGTACGGCATCATCAGGGCAGTTGATCGCCCGGTTACCGCAGGCACGTGGGGCGACGGTTCGTACATCAATGCAATCCAGACTGACGCAGCCATCAACCCGGGTAACTCGGGCGGGCCACTGCTCGATGCGGCCGGCCGCGTCATCGGCGTCAACTCCGCGATCGCCACGCTGATAAGTGGCGGTGAAGGTGGCAGCATCGGCCTTGGGTTTGCAATCCCGGTGAACTCCGCCAAACGCATCGCCGAGGAGATTATTGCTACGGGCTCCGCGAGTACTCCAGTAATAGGTGTCACTTTGGATTTGAGTTACACCGATGACGGAGCCAAGGTTGGTGAGATTAACCAAGGTGGACCATCAGAAGACGCTGGATTACTAAAGGGCGACATTATTATCAAACTCGGCGATCGGGTTATCAATGACTCCACCGAACTAGTGGTGGCAATACGTGAGTATGCCCCGGGTGACCCGGTGCTACTTAGTTTTACTCGGGGTGGGGTGACCCGAGAAGTAACTATCAAATTGGGCTCCGCCGAAGCTAGTTAAGCGGGTACGCTTCAACCATGTTCGATATTGGCATCGGCGAGATTATGATCTTGGCCGTCCTGGGCCTGTTGATTTTCGGGCCGGAGCGGCTGCCTAAAGCCGCTGCTGACGCGGGCCGTCTTGCACGTCAACTCCGGGAGATGGCATCGGGGGCGAAGAGAGATCTCGCTGACTCCGCTGGGCTAGACATGAGCGAGACCATGGATTCAGTGCGCAGCCTCGGTGATTTGCATCCGCGTAAATTAGTTGCCGGATTATTTAATGATGACGAACCAGACGAAGTGAAGCCGACAAAAACTGCTAGCGAAACTGGGCAAGCGCCTCGACCAGTATTTGACCCCGACGCCACCTAGGCCTTTGCTGGAGTCAGGCTTAAGTTCATCCCGGCCAGGCCCCGAGGTTTCATGCCCAGGTTGCGGGCTATATCACGCAGTGCCAGTGAGGCAGGTGCATCAGGTTGGCTGAGCACCAACGGAGTACCAGCGTCACCGCCTTCGCGCAGCGCCACATCGAACGGGATTTTGCCAAGTAGCGGTACTGGTTTGCCGAAAACTTCCGATAGTTGCTCCGCGACCAACGCGCCACCGCCCATGCCGAACAGGTCAAGTGGTTCGCCACAGTGCGGGCACGGGAAACCGCTCATATTCTCGATAACCCCGGCAACTTTTTGCTTAGTTTGTTCGGCGAGGGTGCCGGCGCGTACCGCCACGTCAGCGGCTGCGGGCTGCGGGGTGGTAACTACCACTATTTCAGCGTCAGGCAGTAGCTGTGCGGTGGAGATGGCGATATCGCCCGTGCCCGGTGGCAGATCAAGGAGGAGAACATCGAGATCTCCCCACCACACATCCGAAAGGAATTGTTCTAAGGCGCGGTGCAACATGGGCCCGCGGAAGGCAACCGGCTGGGTCACCCCACCCGGCTTGAAAGCCAGCATAGAAATAAGGCGTACCCCAAAGGCCATCGGCGGCATGATCATGCCTTCGACCATATTTGGCTGTGCTGTAGTGCCGAGCATGCGCGGGATTGAATGGCCGTACATGTCAGCGTCAACGAGTCCGACCGCCAGACCCATGTCGGCCATAGCGACGGCGAGGTTCGCCGTGACCGATGACTTACCGACGCCGCCCTTCCCGGATGCAATTGCATAAACCCGAGTAAGTGATCCGGCTTGGGTGAATTGGATTTCACGGGCATCGTGACCGCGTAGCAGTTTCTTTAGATCGGCGCGCTGCTCGTCACCCATCACATCGAGTACCACATTGACGCCGGTTACCCCGGGGATGGGCTTTACCGCATTTGTTACTCGCTCGGTGATGGTGTCGCGCATGGGGCAGCCCTTGATGGTCAACCACACAGTGACGGTGACGACGCCCTTCTTCGAACACTCGACGTCCTTGAGCATCCCGATTTCGGTTATTGGGCGGTTGATCTCGGGATCTTTAACATCTGCAAGGGCAAGGTGAACTGCTGCTAGGTCAACGCTCATACTGACAGACTACCGAGGGTCCTCCGGCTGCGCATTTGCCTCATCGAGTTTCTGGGTTAAGTCTGCTAACAGGTCGCGAATTTCACCATGGACATAATCGCGAGTCGCGACTTCGCCTATTGCTAGGCGCATTGCAGCAATCTCGCGGGCTAGGTAATCGCTATCGGCTAGTAATCGCTCGGTTCGGGCGCGATCTTCTTGATATTGCACGCGATCGCGGTCGGCCTGTCGATATTGGGCGAGCAATATCAACGGGGCTGCATATGAGGCTTGGAGCGACAGCAATAAAGTCAAGAAAATGAACGGGAAAGGGTCAATGCGCCACTCGACCGGTGCCAATGAGTTCCAGGCCACCCAGCCCACGACCACCGCTGTCATCCAGGCGATAAATGCCCATGACCCGATACGCCTAGCTACGCGCTCGGAAAGTCGGCCAAAGAGCTCTGGATCATAGGAGTCCCGCAGGTGTAACCCACGCTCGAGTGGTTGATCCAAGCGTGACTGACGGCGCGGTGCTGAGTTAGCCAAGGTGATCACCGCCGTGGACTTCATTCTCACGCCAATCACCGGGCAGCATATGGTCGATAACGTCATCAACCGTTACTGCACCTAGGAGTCGGTTGTTTTCATCGACAACGGGTAGGGCGACCAAGTTGTAGGCCGCAAAAGTGCGCGCCACATCGGCGAGGTTTACATTCGGGCCAATAGGCACCAATTTGGTATCGACGATTGACGACACCATTGTTGCTGGTGGCTCGCGCAGCAGCCGCTGGAAATGGCAGGCACCCAAGTACTTACCGGTTGGTGTTTCAGTGGGGGAGCGGGTCACGTAAACCTGTGAGGCAAGTGCCGGTGAAAGATCAGCATTGCGGATGTGGGCCAGTGCATCAGCAACCGTGGCATCGGCTGGCAGCACCACCGGCTCAGTCGTCATCATGCCGCCCGCAGAGAAATCGTCATAGGTCAAAAGGCGGCGAATATCCTCGGCTTCATCAGGCTCCATGCGCTCGAGCAGGTCTTCGGCTTGGGCTTTTGGTAGTCCAGAAATTAGGTCGGCGGCATCGTCGGGGTCCATTTCCTCCAGGACGTCTGCCGCGCGCTCGGCCTCAAGCATCTGCAAAATTTCAACCTGATCGTCTTCGGGTAATTCTTCTAAGACGTCAGCAAGTCGTTCATCGTCTAATTCGCGTGCGACTTCAAGTCGCCGCTTCGGAGTTAAGTCATGCAGCACCGCTGCTATATCGGCGGCGGGAAGTGTTTCAAGACTCGCCAGCAGCAGTTCTGCCGGTTGGTCAGTAATGGGTAGTGAGAGGCCGTGGATCTCTGGCCATTGAACTATGAAGCGTTCACCGCGTCGGCGAAATCCGTGCCCACCTTTTCGAACGAACAGTTGTGACACTAGCCAATCCTGCGCGCGGTTTTGCTCAACGGCCATGTCGAGTACTGAAACTTGCTCACCGACCGCGATTAGTTCAACGGATCGGTCGAGAATCTCGGCGGTGACGAGTGTTTCATTTGGTCGCTGTTCAAAGCGGCGCAGATTCACGGTACCGGTAACGATGATTTGGCCGGCATCAATATTGGTGACTTTGGTCATCGGGACGAAGATGCGCCGACGCGGCTGTACCTCAACGACTAGTCCGGTAAGCCTCGGTGGGTTATTGCCGCTACGGAGCACCACGATGGCATCACGAACTTTGCCCAGTTGGTCGCCATTGGGGTCGAATACCCCAATACCGGCCAACCGGGCCAAGAAAACACGGGTCGCGGTGCTCGTCGTCACGACCGAAGGCTACCGTCGCTGGCGTGTCCACAGCCCCGCAGCCGTCCAGAAGCCTCGGCCGGCCCCCCGCGGTGGACCTCGCCTGGCTGGGTGTGGCCATCGTTTTTATCTCAACTTCGGGCCCGATCATCACGGTTATCGCTGCGCCAGCGCTCGCAATTGCCTTTTGGCGCTGCTTCTTGGGTTCCGGGGCCACCGGGATTTGGGTCATGCTCCGCCAGCGCCAGGCCTTGCGGCGACTGAGTCGGCGCGAAGTCAAACTCATGATCCTCTCCGGGCTTTTGCTCGGGGCACACTTTGCCGCGTGGATCCCGTCGCTGCGGTTTACCACGGTCGCCTCGTCCACCGCGCTGGTGGCAACCCAGCCGATCTGGGCGGCGCTCTTGGCGCGATTGCGCGGTGTTCATATCCCCGGGCAGGCCTGGTTCGGCATCGTGGTTGCGCTAATTGGGATCTTGATCTTGACCGGAATCGACTTTACGGTCGACCCGACTCACTTAATTGGCGATGGACTGGCGTTACTCGGCGGCATGCTCGCGGCTGCCTATGTGACGGTGGCTGAGCAGGCCCGTCAGAGTGTCTCGACGTCGGTAACGACATTTGGGGTTTATGCGAGTGCCGGAGCGCTGCTCGTGGTCATGTGCTTGGTGCTCAGGGTGCCGTTGGTGGGCTTTAGCCTGCAAGATTGGCTACTGATCTTGGCCTTAACCGCCGGGGCGCAATTACTCGGCCATACCCTCATCAACAAAGTGCTATCGACTACTTCGGCGACGGTGGTCTCGCTGGCAATTCTCTTTGAGATGCCGGGGTCTACCTTGGTGGCAGCGGTGTGGCTGGGCCAGATCCCGCCACTTGGCATTATCCCGGCGGCGGCCTTGATGTTCGCGGGCTTAGTAATGGTGATTAGGTCTAGCAGTGTGAAAGAGGCCACAGAGAGCCCTCCAATCTAGTTTTCAGTTAGGCGCCCACATGAAGTGTCGATACGCTCACCTTGTCCTAAGGAGGTCAAATGTCTAGCCCAAGAGTGCTCCGTTCGCGTCGCTCGAATCTTGCGGTGCCCGGTAGTAGCCCCAAGATGCTCGATAAAGCCCGGGGCTTGGCTGCGGATCAGATTTTCATGGATATCGAGGACGCCGTCGCCCCGATCGCCAAGCCGGAGGCGCGCAAGAACATCGTCGCTGCCCTTAACGAAGGCGGCTATGAGGGCAAGGTTCGCTCGGTTCGGGTTAATGACTAGACAACGCAGTGGACTTATCAAGACGTAGTTGAAGTTGTTGAAGGCGCCGGCCCGAACCTAGATTGCATAATGCTGCCCAAAGTGCAGACGGCCGATCAGGTAGTAGCCCTTGACCTACTGCTTACCCAAATTGAAAAGTCCAACGGCTTTGAAGTTGGCCGTATCCGGATCGCAGCTCAGATTGAGAACGCACTCGGCCTGATCAATGTCGATGCCATCGCGCAGGCGAGTCCACGGGTCGAAACCATCATCTTTGGCCCTGCAGATTTCATGGCGAGTATCAATATGAAGTCACTTGTGGTGGGTGAGCAGCCACCGGGTTATGACGTCGGAGATGCGTACCACTACATCCTGATGCGAATTCTGATGGCGGCACGAGCCTTCGACAAGCAGGCGATTGATGGGCCTTATCTGCAAATTAAAGATGTTGACGGCTTCCGCCGGGTTGCTGGTCGGTCTGCGGCCCTGGGCTTCGACGGCAAGTGGGCTTTACATCCGGGCCAACTAGATGCAGCGAACGAGATCTTCTCACCGCGCCAAGATGACTATGACAAAGCCGAAATGATTCTTGACGCGTACGACTATTACACCTCGGCCGCTGGTGGCGCTAAGGGCGCGGCAATGCTCGGTGACGAAATGATCGATGAAGCTTCACGCAAGATGGCCCTGGTTGTTTCAGCTAAAGGTCGCGCTGCTGGGATGGTGCGCACCCAGACTTTCACCCCGCCGGAGTCGAGGATTCACATGAA
>JBAXHK010000016.1:0-11042 GCA_037138935.1 Actinomycetes bacterium | reverse complement strand
CGTAAAGCGGCGCCAACTCTTTCAATGCGTGTGTTTGATCGGCGTCATCTTTGTGGCCATCTTCGTGCTGTACTAACTCACTATCATATGTAGCGGCAATAGGGCGGGGTAGTAAGCCAGAGTCCAGCCAAGCCGAGCGACCCATACTGCCGTAATACCATACATTTTCTAGATAGTTATAGACCACATAGCGGTCGCTTGTAGTTGCGTCTGCCGAGCAGTAAAACCACCAAACTTCATTGAAGCCTTCATTGGTACTTGCATAAACTTGTTGGGGCTGTGAAAAATTAAAATCACTAAAAACATAGCGGCGCAAGTCGCAATTCAGTGTCTAGGAGATCACTCGCGACAGCATTTATCTCGTCTGGGGTAACGGCATCAACTTTGGCTAGTAACTGGTCAATGCTCAGTAACGGCTCATCATGGAGTTCAGAACGCGCTATCCGAGTCATGCGCGCTCCGGTATCTTCTTGTCCAAGGACAGTTGATCCTCGCACTTGGCCCTTACCTCGGTCAATCTCATCTTGCGTTAAGCCACCTGCGACAACGGACTCAAGCTCGGTTCGACATACATCCAGGACCGTCTTCACCTTATTTGGAAGGCAGCCCACGTAGATGCCAAATAATCCATCATCTGCAAATCCCTGCGAAAAAGCGTAGACCGAATATGCGAGACCGCGTTTTTCTCGGATTTCTTGGAAAAGCCGACTACTCATACCGCCGCCGAATGCGGTGGTCAAGACAGCTAGTGCATACCGGCGCTCATCACTACGCGCTGGGCCAGGCACCCCGATAACAAGATGTGCCTGCTCGGTCGGGCGGTTATTAACTCTTATACCCGAACCGTGCTGCTTCTTTTGACCCCGTCGGCGAGCTGGTTGCACATCGGCGCCCGCATCTAAGTACTCGGCGAAGGCCTTCTTGACTTGCTTTACGACTAAGTCATGATCAAGATTTCCGGCGGCGGCGATAACCATGGACTGCGGCTTATAGCGGGTTCGGTAGAAGCGGTTTATCGCAGCCCGCGGAATCGCCTCGATGGTTTCAGCCGTGCCCAATACTGGACGACCAAGTGCACTACCCTCGAATAGCACTGCGGCAAAGTCATCGTGAACCACGTCACTTGGGTCATCGTCATGCATCGCGATCTCTTCGAGAATTACGCCGCGCTCCGCCTCCACATCGTCATGGCGAATGAGCGCGTCATTTACTACATCGCTAACCACATCGATTGCCAAGGGTAAATCCACATCCAATACCCGCGCGTAGTAGCAGGTGTACTCCTTGGTCGTGAATGCATTGAGATCTCCACCGACCGCCTCAATTGAGGCTGAGATGTCTAGGGCGGAGCGGCGTGAAGTGCCTTTGAAGAGTAGGTGCTCAAGGTAGTGAGCTGAACCCATTTGAGCCGCGCTTTCATCACGGGACCCAACAGCAACCCAAATACCAAATGCGACGGATCTAACGCCAGGTACTTGTTCGGTAATGATTCGCAATCCGCCCGGGAGGACGGTGCGGCGAACGGTGCTACCGTCGCCCTCCCGGAGCAGGGTGCGAGTACTAGCCCTCATTACCAGCGTTCGAGGCACCATCCTCAATTACCGGCACGAGTGACAACTTGCCACGTGGATCGATTTCCTTGATCTCAACCTGAATTTTGTCTCCTACCTTGAGCACGTCATCGACACTTTCAACGCGCTTGCCACCGGCGAGCTTCTTAACCTCAGAGATGTGCAAGAGCCCATCTTTACCGGGCACTAAGGAAATAAATGCACCGAAAGCTGCGGTCTTAACGACGGTGCCCAGGTAGCGTTCGCCAACCTCGGGCATCGTCGGGTTGGCGATCTGGTTGATCTGCGAGCGAGCAGCTTCTGCCGATGGTCCATCGGTTGCCCCGATGTAGATCGTGCCGTCGTCCTCGATCGAGATATCAGCGCCGGTCTCTTCTTGGATCTGATTGATGATCTTGCCCTTCGGGCCAATCACTTCACCTATCTTGTCAACCGGGATCTTGATGGAAATCACACGAGGTGCGGTAGCCGCCATCTCGTCTGGGCCGTCAATGGCCTCATTCATTACTTCAAGAATTGCCAGGCGCGCATTGTGTGCCTGGGTCAGCGCACCGGCAAGAACAGATGCCGGGATGCCATCAAGCTTGGTGTCAAGTTGCAGTGCCGTGACGAAATCCTTGGTACCAGCAACTTTGAAGTCCATGTCACCGAAGGCATCTTCGGCTCCCAAAATATCGGTCAGAGCGACGTATTCGATCTTGCCATCAACCTCACCGGAGATCAAGCCCATCGCAATACCCGCTACCGGAGCCCGAAGTGGCACTCCAGCATTGAGCAGCGACATAGTTGATGCGCACACCG
Organism: Actinomycetes bacterium; assembly: GCA_037138935.1. GTDB lineage: Bacteria > Actinomycetota > Actinomycetes > S36-B12 > S36-B12. Next base: position 8,670 of record JBAXHK010000016.1, on the reverse strand, counting down.
AACCCATCGAGGTGGAGCCGTTGGACCCGAGGGCTTCGGAGACCTGGCGGATGGCGTAAGGGAACTCTGAACGCGATGGCAGCACCGGGATCAAAGCCCGCTCGGCTAGTGCGCCGTGGCCGATTTCGCGCCGCTTCGGTGAACCGACGCGACCTGTTTCACCTGTTGAGTACGGCGGGAAGTTGTAGTTATGCATGTAGCGCTTCCGGTTCTCCGGATTCAAGGTGTCAAGTTGCTGCTCCATGCGCAACATGTTCAAGGTGGTAACGCCAAGAATCTGGGTTTCACCGCGCTCGAACAATGCAGACCCATGCACGCGCGGCAGCACCTGCACCTCTGCGGACAGAGTGCGGATATCGGTCAACCCGCGACCATCAATACGCACCTTGTCGCGAAGTACCCGGTCGCGCACACATGACTTAGTGACCGAACGGAGCGCAGCCGAAAGCTCCTTCTCGCGACCCGTGAAGGACCCACCAAGTTCGGCGAGCACCTCACCCTTGATCTCGTCGAGGCGCTCTTCGCGATCAGCCTTGCTCACCATGGTTAGTGCCTTGCGAACTGATTCATTAGCACTCTTATCGACCGCGTCATAGGCATCACTTTGATACTCAAGGAAGATTGGGAAATCAACCGTGGGCTTGGCGGCGGCCTTGGCTAGTGTGATCTGAGCTTCACAAAGAGCGCGAATAAATGGCTTGGCTGCTTCGAGCCCTTCGGCTACCACTGCCTCGGTAGGTGCGGTTGCACCACCGGCGATGAGTTCGATCGTACGGTCAGTGGCCTCAGCCTCGACCATCATGATCGCGACATCATCACCGGCGATCCGGCCCGCCACCACCATGTCGAAAACTGCATCAGCAAGTTGCTCATGGGTCGGAAACCCAACCCACTGCCCGCCGATGAGTGCTACTCGCACGCCACCGATCGGCCCGCTAAAAGGTAAGCCGGAAAGCTGAGTTGACGCCGATGCGCCGTTGATGGCGACAACGTCATAGAGATCATTGGGGTTTAGTGCCATTACGGTGATAACGACCTGAACCTCGTTGCGCAAACCTTTGATAAAGGTTGGACGCAAGGGGCGGTCAATCAACCGGCAGGTGAGGATTGCATCCTCACTTGGGCGTCCTTCACGACGGAAGAACGAACCAGGGATTCGGCCGAGTGAATACATGCGCTCTTCGACGTCGACGGTAAGGGGGAAGAAATCAAATTGATCCTTCGGTGACTTACCGGCGGTCGTTGCGCTAAGTAGCATTGTTTCTTCATCGAGATAGATAGCTACTGAACCAGCGGCCTGACGTGCCAACCGGCCGGTTTCAAACATGATCGTGCGTGTGCCATACGAGCCGTTATCGATAACGGCCTTTGCTGTTGCAATCTGGGAACCCTCCACGGGTGCCTCCTGTTTCTGTGACAGGGGCGCGCGCGGCATTGTTTCCGGGAGACGCGGTCTTCGATCGAGGCCCACGGGAGATTACTCCCGGAGGTCACTACCGAGGACCGACTCCAGGCGTTACGCGTGCGCGAGCGCCCCGGATGTGTGTACTGGTGTGCCGTTCTTTAGTTGTAGCAGTCGTTCCTTAGCCGCTGCTGCTAGCGACGAATACCAAGGCGTTCGATGATCGTCCGGTAACGGGCGATCTCAGTCTTGGCCAAGTACTGCAGCAACCTGCGACGTTGCCCCACTAGGAGCAGTAGGCCGCGACGGCTATGGTGATCGTGCTTGTGGGTCTTAAGGTGCTCGGTCAGGTCCGAAATACGGCGCGTGAGCATCGCAATCTGAACCTCGGGTGAGCCGGTATCGCCGGGCTTGGAGCCGTATTCAGCGATAATTTCTGCCTTGGTGGCAGTATCAAGTGGCATTTCTTCCTCTCGGGCGCGCTCCCCGGCATCACCGGTCGGCACTTTCGTATTTGACACGCATCGCAAAGCGCCCGCTTCGCGACCGTCTTGTGGAGCAGGCTACCAGTAGCGCCCAATTCGGCGAAATTGCCCAAAATCGCCGTGCTCACCGAACTTCAGCCGATTGCCAGTAGTTTCCGGGTCATGGCCACATCTAGGTTCATCGCCTCCACGAGGGCCGCCAAATCGGCGAATACCGCCTGGCCGCGCACCCTGGCCACGAAGTCAACTCTTAACTCTTGGTCATAAAGATCCAGGTCGGTGCGGTCTAGCACATACGCCTCGACCCGGCTCTCGGCCCCGTCAAACTGGGGATTGGTGCCAATCGAGATCGCCGCCGGCAACCGGCCCAATTCACCGGTGGTGACCCAGCCGGCATAGACACCATCGGCCGGGACGGCTCGGTTTTGATCGATTTGCAAATTCGCGGTCGGGAAACCAAGTTCGCGGCCGCGCTCATCCCCGTGCACCACCAAGCCACCGAGTTGGTAGTCACGGCCCAAAATCGCAGCGGCCGATGCCACCTCACCAGCAGCGATCAAGTGGCGCACATTGGTCGAGGACCACTGCGCCCCGCGACCACCTTGAATATCTAAGGAGTCCACTTCAAAGCCGAACTCGACCCCAAGTGTCTTGAGTACCTGCACATCACCCGAAGCTTCATGGCCGAACCAGAAGTTTTTACCAACCACCACTGCGCGCGCATTTAGTTGATTGACGACTATCCGCTCAACGAAATCCCGCGGGGCTAAATGCGAGGTGGCTTCGGTGAAATCCAGTACATGAACATTGTCAGCCCCGGCTGCAAGAAGTAGCTCTTTACGCTCGCTCACACTGGCCAGCATTTTCGGCGCTAACTCAGGGTGCAGCACGACCAGCGGGTGCGGGTCAAAAGTCATGACGGAAACCGCGATACCGAGCCCATCGGCGCTAACCCGAACGCGATCAATTAGCGCCCGATGTCCGCGGTGCACACCATCGAAGACACCTCGGCAGACCACCGCAGGTGCCGAAGAGTTCATAGCGACAGCCATAACGAGGTAAGTCTAGGCAAAACAAATACCGCGAGATAGCGAGTAACGCCATCTTTTCGTTCAGCTAGGGCGAGGAGGTCGCCACCAGCAGTGGTAATGGCTATTGGGCCGGCACCGGCAGGTACCCACTCGATTCGCCGACCATGAGCAACCGCATCGGCCGCGACTTCATCAACCACCCAAGTCTGGAAGGCGCGCCTAGCAACCTCCCCAATAGCAACCACCGAATCGACGCCGACATTGTCGATTTCAATTGCCTCAGCACCGGTGAACGGGCCGACCCGCGTGCGCCGCAGTGCCGTGAGATGCCCGCCAACCCCCAGCCCCGCCCCGAGATCGCGAGCTAGCGCTCGAATATAGGTGCCGGTCGAACATGTCACCTCTACATCAATGTCTATCCAACTCGAATCAAAAGCAAAGCTATGCACGTCGAACCGCGCAACATTAATTGCCCGCGCTGACAACTCCACACTTTCGCCCGCCCTAACCAGCGCATGGGCTCTTCGTCCATCAACTTTGATGGCACTGATGGCACTGGGGACCTGGGAAATATGCCCGGTCAATTTAGCGATCCCCGCCCTAATCGCAACTTCATTAACAGCAGCTATGCGATCGGCACCCACGGTGGTCAAGGTTTCGCCCTGGGAATCATCGGTAATGGTAGAGGAGCCCAGCCGAATGGTAGCTTCATAAACTTTGTCTTCTTTGGCCAAAAAGCCAAGTAGCCGGGTGGCGCGATCAACACCGATTAGCAGGACCCCGGTAGCCATCGGATCAAGTGTGCCCCCGTGTCCAACCTTGCGAGTCTGCAGCGCCTTACGCGTGCGAGCCACTACATCATGTGAAGTTATGCCGCTTGGCTTATCGACGACTATTACGCCGACCGGGGTCATAGGAGTTCGGAGTCGTCCACGCGAGGGGCTCGATATGGATCAGCGTCGCCGGCGTAGGTGGCGTTCGCAGCCTGGGCGTGCACCTGCGCATCTGCGTCGGCTGCCTTTTGCAGGAGTTCGGCCACGTGTTGAGCGTTCTCGGGTAGCGCATCAGGGAAAAACGCCAAGGATGGCGTGAACTTGATGCCGGTCTGACGCCCGACTTCGGACCGGATAATCCCCTTCGCGGACTCAAGTGCGGCTGCTGTTTCGGTGCGCGCCTGATCATCACCGTAGACGGTATAAAAAACCGACGCTTCACGTAGATCTGTGGTAACTCTCACATCGGTAATCGTGGTAAAACCCAACCGCGGATCCTTAACCCGTTTTTCCAGGCACTCCGCGACGATGACCTTGATTCGATCAGCCATCTTGCGTTGACGTGCCAAGCTACTCATCCAAACATCCCTTCACGGTGCCCACTATGGCTTTCGTGGGATTTCGCGCATCTCAAAGGTCTCGATGATGTCATCAGACTTCAAGTCTTGATAGGTCCCGAGGTTTATACCGCATTCAAAGCCCTCACGAACTTCGGTGACGTCATCCTTGAACCGCCGCAAAGTGGCAATTGACAGGTTGTCGGCAACTACTGAGCCGTCACGAACCAAGCGAGCTTTCGAGTTACGTCGAATTTCACCGGTCTTGACAATGCAGCCAACGATGGTGCCGAACTTGGATGACTTGAAGACCTCGCGGACCTCAGCCGTACCAAGCTGGGCCTCTTCGTACTCCGGCTTGAGCATGCCACGCAGTGCCGACTCAACTTCATCAATGGCTTGGTAGATGACGCTGTAGTAACGCACATCGACACCCTCTTGTGACGCCAGTTCGGCAACCTTGCCTTCGGGACGCACATTGAAACCGATGATGACCGCTTTGGACGCACTCGCCAGCGTGACGTCGTTTTTGGTAATAGCACCAACACCGCGATGGATAACGCGCAGTGAGACTTCCTCTCCCACATCGATCTTGAGCAAAGCGTCTTCAAGGGCCTCGACCGAACCGGAGACGTCGCCCTTGATGATGAGGGTGAGCTCAGCAACTTCGCCTTTTTCAATCGACTCTAAGAAGTCCTCGAGGGATCGCTTTACGCGATTCTTCGCCAACATCGCGTTACGTTCACGGGCCTGCCTGGTCTGGGCAATCTGGCGCGCAATGCGATCCTCGGAGACGACCAAGAAGCTGTCGCCTGCCCCTGGCACCGAAGTTAGACCGAGTACCTGTACCGGGAACGAAGGCCCGGCAATCTCAACGACATTGCCTTCATCATCGAGCATGGCTCGCACCCGACCGAAAGCATCTCCGGCGACAATCGAATCACCGGCTCGCAAGGTGCCACGCTGGACCAAGACGGTCGCGACCGGGCCGCGTCCGCGGTCAAGGTGCGCCTCGATGGCAACACCTTGTGCATCTTGATTCGGGTTCGCCCGAAGATCCAATGCCGCATCAGCGGTCAGCAATACCGCATCAAGTAAAGCTTCAAGCCCGGTAGCCGCCTTCGCTGAAACGTCAACGAACATCGTGTCGCCGCCGAATTCTTCTGCGACCAGCCCGTACTCGGTCAACTGAGTGCGCACCTTGAGCGGGTCAGCGCCTTCCTTGTCAACCTTGTTCACGGCGACCACAATCGGCACACCTGCTGCCTGCGCGTGATTTAGTGCTTCAATTGTCTGGGGCTTTACGCCGTCATCGGCCGCAACCACGAGAATCGAAATATCGGTTACCTGTGCACCACGCGCGCGCATCGCGGTGAACGCTTCGTGACCAGGTGTATCGATGAAAGTGATCTTGCGCTCACCATTAGCTGTCTGGGTGGCAACTTGGTATGCGCCAATGTGCTGAGTGATACCACCTGCTTCGCCACCAATGACGTTGGTCTTGCGGATCGCGTCGAGTAGGCGGGTTTTACCGTGGTCAACGTGACCCATGACGGTAACCACCGGTGGACGAATAACTAGATCCGCCTCAACGCCCTCATCCTCGCCAAACTCGAGTTGGAAGGAGCCAAGCAATTCACGATCTTCGTCTTCGGGTGAAACTACTTCGACGTTGTAGTTCAGCTCACTGCCCAGTAAGCGCAACGTGTCGTCATCGATGGACTGGGTGGCCGTCACCATCTCACCAAGTTCGATGAGTACCTTCACTAAATCAGCCGGCATCGCATCAATTTTGTCGGCAAAGTCGGTCAGGCTTGCTCCCCGAGGTAACCGGACGCTCTCGCCAGAACCCCGCGTGATGCGCACCCCACTAAGTGAGGGTGCTTGCATATTGTCGAACTCTTGACGCTTAGCGCGCTTGGATTTGCGCCCCCGCGAGGGCCGCCCACCCGGACGCCCGAATGCACCCGCGGTAGTGCCGCGACCACCCGCCCCTGGCCGACCGGGGAAGCCCCCTGGGCCACCAGGGCCACCGGGGCCACCGGGGCCACCCGGCCCTCTGCCTGCCCCACCTGGAGCACCTGATCGTCCCGCAAACCCACCTGGACCACCTGGACCACCGGATCCCCCTGGACCACCCGGACCCCGTGAAACAAATCCACCGGGACCTCCGGGGCCACGATTTGGGCCACCAGGGCCACCAGGGCCCCCGGGACCGGTTGGCCTCCGACTTGGGTAAGTCGCCGGCCTAGGTGCCCCTGGTACCCCACCCTCTGTCCCTGAACCTGTGGTCGGCGCACCGGTACTTGGCGCTGGGCGCCCCATACCGGTACTTGTGCCGAACGGGTTATTGCCAGGGCGTGGGGCAGGCGCTCGGCCCATGCCCGTACTGCCACCGAAAGGATTATTGCCCGGACGTGGGCCAGCTGGGCGCGGAGTACCGGGCTGTGGTCCAACGGGTCGTCCCGCGGGAATAGCGGCGGCAACTTCGGTGGTAGCCGCGGCCACTACCGGAGCTGGCGCTTCAACGGCCGCCGGAGGCGCTGGCGGTGGGGTCTCGATAGTCGGGGCTACATCCGCAGCCGGTGCTACCGGTGCCTGCCCTTCTTGGTCGGCCGGGGGCGCGGTGGACTTCTTCGCGGTGGACTTCTTCGCGGTGGCCTTTTTAACGGGAGCTTCGCTGGGTGCGGGGGCCGGCATCGCCTCTTTGAGCTTGCGCACCACCGGAGCTTCGACCGTAGACGAGGCCGACTTTACGAATTCTCCAAGTTCTTGGAGTTTGGCGAGAACAACCTTGCTCTCAACCCCGAGCTCTTTTGCGAGCTCATGTACCCGAACCTTCGACACAATTCTCCTGTCTTGGTCCGGGCCTTGCTCCGGACCGTCAGTGCGTAGGACGCCTCATTGCAGCGTCATTTCTTTGAACTCATTTCGAACGCGTTCATTTGGTGAAAGTCCTCATCACAAACTCCCGAACTCTTCGTGGCATATCCGCGGCGGTTGCCTTGGACACTCTTAACTCCCCTTCAAACTGGGCTCAAGGCCCGCGCGCACCGCCGTGCAGTCCAATGGACCGGACACCCGTAGCGCACGTACCCAAGCCCGTCGCGATGTCGCGGCGTCAAAACAGGCCACCGTTGGGTGGATGTAAGCGCCCCGACCCGGCAAGTGAGCGCGTGGGTCGGGTAAACACTGCCCGTCTTCCGCGACCACCCGAAGGAGATCGGACGAGACGGCACGACCACGGCAGCCGATACAGGTTCGTACCGGGCCGGGCGAACCGCCAGGTACAGACTCTAGCGCCCCACCAAGGTGATCCGCTGCCACCTCGGGTTCACTCGGGGTCAATCTAACCAACTTCTGCCTCGGCGACGGCCTCCTCAGGGGCGGCATCCGAGCGAATATCGATGCGCCAACCGGTGAGTCGGGCCGCCAATCGGGCGTTTTGCCCCTCGCGCCCGATGGCCAGCGAAAGTTGATAATCGGGCACCGTAACCCGGGCGGAACGGGCCACCGGGTCCACGATGACCACCCCCAAGACGCGGGCCGGTGAGAGGGCATGGGCGATCATTTCGGCTGGATCCTCGCTGAAATCGACGATATCCATCTTTTCGCCGCCAAGTTCAGACATCACCTGGCGCACCCGCTGGCCCAACGGCCCAATGCACGAGCCCTTCGCATTAACCCCGGGCACCGTTGAGAAAACGGCGATTTTCGTTCGGTGCCCAGCTTCTCGGGCCACCGCCGCGATCTGCACCGTACCGTCGGCAATCTCAGGAACTTCCAGGGCAAATAGCGCTCGTACCAAATTTGGGTGGGTGCGTGACACCGTGACCTGCGGGCCTTTGAAACCTTTTCGGACCGCGGTCACCAAGCACTTAAAGCGCACACCATGGGGGTACGACTCCCCCGGCGACTGCTCTTCAGGCGGCAAATTTGCCTCTACTTTGCCGATGTCAATTCGCACCATTTTTGGGTTGCTAGTTTGCTGAACAACTCCGGACACCAAATCACCCTCGCGCCCGGTGAACTCAATTAGGGTGACGTCGTCCTCGGCCTCACGTAACCGGGTTAGCAAAACCTGTCGCGCGGTGGTCGCCGCTATGCGACCAAAGCCCTCAGGGGTGTCGTCATATTCGCGAATGACATTGCCTTCGTCATCGCGTTCACTCGCCATCACCACTACATGGCCGGTCTTACGATCGACCGAAACCCGCGCACGCTCCGCAGCACCTACGGTGTGCATGTACGCAACGTGTAGTGCCTGCTCAATTGTCTCGACCACCACATCAAGTGATAGGTCTTTTTCGCGCACCAACGCCTTGAGTGCACTTACATCAATATCCATGTTTATCCCTCAATCCGTTTCGGAAACCGTAGAAGTAAATTCAACTTGCACCAGGCCCCTGGCGATGTCGGTGA
>JBAXHK010000015.1:0-11321 GCA_037138935.1 Actinomycetes bacterium | reverse complement strand
CAAAGTCGCCAGCTCGAACTCATTAATCCCCCAGGTGTTCTGCAGCCGAGCGCGCTTGACGGAGGGGACTTCTGGCAAGGTAGCTCGCAGTTCTTCAACCCACCCGAGCGATGGTGCTATCGGTACTAAATCTGGCTCCGGGAAGTAGCGGTAATCCTCGGCCTGCTCTTTGGACCGACCCGAGATTGAGCGTCCGGTATCTTCCTGAAAATGTCGGGTCTCTTGAATCACTCGACCGCCCGAGTCTAGAACTGCGGCTTGCCTTTCGATTTCAGAGTGCACCGCACGCTCGACTGACCTCAGTGAATTCACATTCTTTGTCTCACTGCGAGTGCCCCAGCCCTCACCCGGCTTATTAAGCGACAGGTTGGCGTCACAGCGAAGGGAGCCTTCCTCCATGCGCACATCTGAGACTCCCAGCGCACGCATTACATCGCGTAACTCAGTGACATACGCCCGCGCAACAGCCGGCGCCAAAGATCCGGTTCCTATCACCGTCTTGGTGACAATTTCAATCACCGGGATACCAGCTCTGTTGTAGTCAACCAAGGAATAGTCAGCCCCGTGAATGCGGCCGGTGGCACCGCCAGCATGTGTCAGCTTGCCGGTGTCCTCTTCCATGTGTACCCGCTCGATTTCAACGCGCACGACCTGCGGACCTTCATCGGTGGCAACAGTGACATCAAGCCAGCCATTGGTGCAAAGGGGTTCGTCATACTGGCTGACTTGGTAATCCTTTGGCATATCAGGGTAGAAATAGTTCTTGCGAGCAAATCGGCACCAGGTGGCAATATCGCAATTAAGGGCCAGACCTATGCGAATGGTTGACTCAACCGCCACCCGATTAAGTACCGGCATTGAGCCGGGTAACCCAAGACATACCGGGCACACCTGGGTATTTGGAGCGGCACCAAAAGTTGTAGAGCATGAGCAGAACATTTTTGAGTTAGTGCCCAATTCAACATGCACCTCAAGACCGATGATCGGCTCATACCTGGTCATGGCTTCTTCAAAAGGTACGGTTTCATGATCGATACTCACAGGCTCGGCACCTCCTCGATGAGGAGGTGGCCCCATTTGTCGGTAAGTGCCGACTCAAGTGCCGAACCCACGAGATAGAGCCGATCGTCGGCCATCGGCGGTGCCATGATTTGCAGGCCCACGGGCAGCCCATCAGCGGGTGCGAGGCCAACCGGTAATGACATCGCACAGTTACCGGCCAGATTTACCGGAATGGTGGCGATGTCGTTCAAGTACATTGCCAGCGGATCATCAACCTTTTCGCCGATTTTGAAAGCCGTGGTGGGCGCGGTTGGCGAGATGAGCACATCCGCTTTATCGAAAGCTGCCTTGAAGTCGCGGGTGATGAGAGTCCGCACTTTTTGGGCTTGTCCGTAGTAGGCATCGTAATAACCGCTCGACAGAGCATAGGTGCCGAGCATGATGCGCCGCTTAACTTCGGCTCCAAAGCCCGCCTCGCGACTAAGTGACATCACTTGTTCAACAGAATTTGAGCCGTCATCACCGGCTCGAAGCCCGTAGCGCATACCGTCGAAACGCGCGAGATTACTCGAAGCCTCCGCCGGAAGAATCAAATAGTAGGCGCCCAGTGCATAGTCAAAGTTGGGGCAGGAAACCTCAACTACTTCGGCCCCGAGGCCTTGGAGCAACTCGACGGCTTCGTTAAATCTCTGCAAAACTCCGGCCTGATAGCCCGCACCACTTAGCTCCTTAACCAGGCCAATTCGCAGCCCACGTACATCGCCACTATTCGCTGCGCCCACCACGTCGGGCACCGGCGCATTAATCGACGTTGAGTCGCGCGGGTCATGCCCTGCGATGACGGAGTGAAGTAATGCGGCATCTAGCACCGAACGGGCACATGGGCCGGCCTGATCGAGTGATGATGCCAATGCCACCAGGCCGTATCGGGAAACCCCACCATAAGTTGGCTTGACTCCAACTGTGCCGGTGAGCGCCGCCGGCTGACGAATTGATCCGCCGGTGTCGGTGCCAATCGCCAGTGGGGCCTCAAAGGCTGCCAGCGAGGCCGCTGAGCCACCACCGGAACCACCTGGAATCCGTGTTAAATCCCACGGGTTGTGTGTCGGACCGTACGCGGAGTGCTCGGTTGAGGAGCCCATCGCGAATTCATCCATGTTGGTCTTGCCCAAGATCACCATGTCGGCGGCCCGCAAGCGCGCAACAACGGTGGAGTCATAAGGCGGCCGCCAGCCTTCAAGAATTTTTGATCCGCAGGTGGTCGGCACCCCGCGCATAGTCAGGACATCCTTAACCGCGATCGGCACCCCGGCTAGGGCGCCTAACTTGGCTCCTGATCTGCGTTTTTCATCAACTAATTCAGCCGCTGCGAGCGCTGCTTCACCCGTCACCTGCAAAAAAGCGTGCACTCGCTCGTCAACCTCAGTGATACGCGCCAGATGGGCCTTGGTGACTTCCAGGGATGAAACCTCCCCTTCGGAAATTGCCGCAGCGAGCACACTTGCAGGTTGGCGAATTAGGTCGGCATCGACGCTACTCATGCTTGTTCCTCGTCCAGAATCCTGGGAACTCGGAAACGATCATCTTGAGTCGCCGGGGCCGAGGCGAAAACCTCGGCCCGATCTAGTCCCGGATAGGCGATGTCATCGCGAAAAACATTTTCAATCGGCACCGGATGGGAGGTCGGCGGGATGTCATCGGCGGCCACCTCCGAAACTCGGGCGACCGACTGCAAAATTACCGCTAACTGCTCCGCATAGTGGTCAAGTTCGGTAGCGGTTAGGTCAAGTCGGGCTAATTTGGCCAGATGGGCGACTTCCTGACGGGTAATTGCGGTCACTACGTGATTGTAGTCAGCGCCGCTTCCAGCCCGTCGGTGAGCATTACTTCAAATCCGGCCGCACCTATAACCGGTACGCCAAGGGCTACGGCCTTTTCGAATTTTGACCCTGCGCTTTCACCGGCAACCAAAACACTGGTCTTGGATGAGACTGAACCCGATACCTTGCCTCCACGACTTGTTACGGCCGCAGCCGCACTATCGCGGGTGTAACCGGCCAAAGATCCGGTGATAACTACCACCAGGCCCGCTAACTCATGTGATGTAGACCCACCTCCCTCATCAGCAAACTGCACCCCACCAGCACGCCATTTTGAGACCACCTGTTGATGCCAAGGCTCGCTAAACCACTCGCGAACTGCCACCGCAATGGTTTCACCGACTCCATCAGCCTCGGCTAGCTCAGCAATGCTGGCAGAACTAATCGAATCAAGACTTCCGAAGACTCGAGCAAGGGACTGCGCCGCGGTTGGGCCCACGTGCCGGATTGAAAGGGCCACCAAAACCCGCCAGAGCGGCCGGCTTTTGGCAAGCTGCACCTGAGCCCACATGCTCTTAGCGTTCTCTGTTAGCTGCGGGTCATCCTCCCCCTTGGCCGGCTCGCGCCTGAAAAATTCGCAGTTGAGGAGATCGGCTTGCGTGAGCAGAAAAAGATCACCTTCGTCGGCCAACAAGCCGCAGTCCAAAAGCGCATAAGCAGCCTTTTCACCAAGGCCCTCAATATCTAGGGCTCCACGTGATGCCACATGCGAAAGCCGCTCCCGCAATTGGGCGGGGCACCCGCGCGCATTTGGGCACCGATAATCCTTATCACCCTCCTTGCCCGGACCAAGTGTGGATCCACAGGCGGGGCACAGCGTCGGCATCGCAAAGGGGCGTTCGCTCCCGGTGCGCGCCTCTACTACCGGGCCGAGAATTTCGGGTATGACATCACCGGCCTTGCGCAAATAGACCATGTCACCAATCAGCACACCCTTACGCTCCACCTCAAACGCATTATGCAAAGTGGCCATCGCAACGCTCGAACCAGCGACTTTCACGGGTTCCATGATCGCGAATGGAGTAACCCGGCCGGTTCGGCCCACATTCACTTGGATATCAATGAGCCGGGTACGGACGACTTCTGGTGGGTACTTGTAGGCGATTGCCCAACGCGGTGCCCGTGCGGTCTCACCTAATTGCGCCTGCAGCGCGAGATCGTCAACCTTAATAACAACGCCGTCAATTTCATGCTCAACATCGTGGCGATGTTCACCGAAGTGGTTGATAAAAGAGCGAACCGCGGCGAGACTGTTTTCTACGCGTGCAAGTTTACTGACTGGCAGACCCAACGCTGCCAAAAAAACGTAACCTTGGCTTTGCCGGGTAATCGAAAACCCCTCGACCTCACCAATGCCGTGGACGGTCAACCCCAACCCATTGAGCCGAGAAATTGAGAGCTCAAGTTCAGATCGCAGTCGCGCGATTTTCGAGGCACCGCGCCCACCCGGGGTCTGCGACTGCTCCGCCGATCTCAATTCATCTTCTCGCCGATCGATGCGCTGCCTCAAGGTGCCGGCCGCGGCATTACGCGGGTTCGCGAATGGTGACAGGCCTTGAGCTAGTTGCTCCTCATTCAGCTGCTGAAAAGTAGCCACGGGAAGGAATATCTCGCCGCGAACTTCCAGAAGTCTAGGGATGGCAGCGCCTTTAGGTTTGGTAAGCAGCGCTGGAACTGCTGGGATAAAAGCCGCGTTGTAGGTGACATCCTCGCCAACTCGACCGTCGCCACGAGTTGCTAATGACTTTAATATTCCGTCGACATAGACCGCATCAACAGCGAGGCCATCTATCTTTACCTCGCACAAATAATCAGGGACTTGATCAATCCCGCGTTCCACGCGCGCTAGCCAAGCATCGAGTTCGTCACTCGAAAACACGTTGTCAAGTGAATACATGCGATGAAGATGCTCCACCGGATTGAACATCTCTGACCTGCTACCGCCAACACTTAAACTTGGAGACTCACCCGACTGCAACTGTGGCCAGTCCTGCTCAAGCGAAAGTAACTCGCGGAAATATGAGTCGTATTCATCATCTGAAAGTGTCGGCTTGTCGCGCTGGTAGTACTCGGTACGCGCTTGATTTATCGCATCGGCCAATTCAATCCACCGTTTCTGCTTGGCCGGCGGCACACTTGCAGCCTTGTGATCACCTGCCATGCTCACCGCCTTCCTCCTCGCCGTCAACCCGATCATCTCGCAACACACTTCCGGCGGCCCGACAAGCGTCATACGCTGTTCTTACCCATTCCCAGTCTGCCCCAGCCATCCCGCAAGTCGGAGTAATGACGACTCCCGCGAGCCAAGCCGGATCACTCATCCCGAGGCGGTGTATAGCTGCGCGGACCGGGCGACTTGCCTCCGCATTACTGATCGCGCCCTTACTTACCGCTGGCACACTGCCGGCGAAGAGTCCGATACCTGACTCAAGTAACTGACCTAATTGCTCATCTGGGCAATTGCCATTAAGCAAGTCGAGGCTCACAAATTGCGCACCCGCGTTGACAAACATCTCGACCGGGACATCTTTGGCACAGCAGTGGATACCGACATTTGCACCGGCGCCTTTCGCCGCATCCAGTACCACCCGAAGACCGGCACCCGCGGTGCCGCTCTCGACCGCACGATATGAGGAGAGCCCGCTCGCGGTACCGATTGCACCTGCTAGCACGGTCGGTAATGCGGGTTCATCAATTTGCACCACGACAGGCCCACCGAATCGACGATGCAGGTCGCCAATATGCACTCGCACCGCCTCGGCCAGCGCCTGGGTGATGTCACGGCAGGCCCCGAAGTCTTTGAGAATCCGTTCACCGGTTGCCATTTCGATACTTGCGGCAAGTGTCCAGGGCCCGGCAATTTGGGTCTTGATCGGCCCCGAGTAATTAAGGCTCTGCTCTTCGAGTGCATCGAGGTCTTCGCCTACCCATGACCTCGCCCGTGCCATCGCGCGACCCGGGCCGGGTGCGACCCGCCAACCCTGCGGCGTGGTGTCAAGGCCTAGGTCGACGCTGACAACCGATAAGAGCGCGGCGGTACGCCCGATGATGTCAGAGCCCGGTCCACGTGCTGGCAGTTCAAAAACGTGAATGAAGTCGGTTAATTCGCCGGCGACCACTCGCGCTGCCTCGGCCGAACTAGTACCGGGCAGTGATCCAATCCCGGTTGCAGTTACCGGATCCCAGACGAATTGCTGGTCACTCATGCAGCACGGGTGGTTACCGCAATTGTGGCCGAACCAACCACCCGGGTGCCGTCGTACAGTACGACTGCCTGCCCAAGTGCGATGCCACGAATCGGCACCAAAAGTTCAACCATCATGCGGCCACCATGTGCATAGGCTCGTGCGGGTACCGGCACCCCGTGTGCCCGCACTTGCGCAAGCAGTTCCACCGGGCTCTCGCCAAGTGGCGAGGTCGTCCAGATGGGTTTGATGCCCTCGAGTGCATAAACATCGAGTAACTCAGGGGGTCCGACTGTGACTCGTCGGCTACCAATTTCAACATCTACGACATAACGTGGCGCCCCGTCTGCGGCAGGCCTAGAGAGTTGGAGTCCTCGACGTTGCCCTATCGTGAATGCATAAGTGCCGTCATGCTCTGCAAGAACCTCGCCGGATTCAGAATCAACAATTTCACCGGGCAACGAACCAAGATGACGCTGCAAGAACCCAGCGGTGTCACCATCGGGAATAAAGCAAATATCGTGGCTATCTGGCTTTTGCGCGACCAATAGACCTCTGGCTTCAGCTTCAGCCCGAATTATGTCTTTGGTATCGGCGCCCAGCGGGAAAATTGAATGTGCAAGTTGCCTAGGCTGAAGCACGCCGAGCACATACGACTGATCCTTGTCTGGATCCACCGCGCGATGTAATTCTGGTCCGGCCGCACCCTGCACAATTTGGGCGTAGTGCCCGGTGGCAACCGCGTCGAACTCCATTGCGAGTGCGCGGTCTAGTACCGCGGTGAACTTGATCGTTTCATTGCAACGCAAGCACGGGTTTGGAGTGTGCCCAAGTCGGTATTCCTCAATAAAGTCGTCAATCACCGCCTCAGCGAACTCCTCGGACAAATCCCACACATAAAAAGGGATTGCGAGTTTGTCGGCGACTCGGCGGGCATCGCGGGCATCATCAAGGGTGCAGCAGCCCCGCTGCCGGCCATCACCATAAGTCTTGTTGCGGGAAAGTGCGAGGTGCACGCCAACGACATCATGGCCAGCATCCACCATGCGGGCAGCCGCAACCGAAGAGTCAACACCTCCGGACATCGCCACCAATACCTTCATGCCAACCGCCAATTTGTCATGTGGACCTCGACGAAACGGTGCGAGATGCTCTGTCAACGGCGCCCGGCAGCGCAGCGATAACTCGATCGACATCCACCGAAGATGACGGATACCCGAAACTAAATCTCAGCGACGCCCGCGAGGTGCGCTCATCAACACCCATGGCGAGCAATACGTGGCTTGCCTCGGGGATCCCAGCGGTGCAGGCCGAGCCGGTAGAGCAATCCACCCCGGCCGCATCTAGCAGCATCAGCATCGAGTCGCCCTCGCAGCCGGGGAAGGAGAAGTGCGCGTTGCCTGGCAATCGGCCGCCACCCAATAGGTCAGGGTCACCATTTAGAATCGCCCCCGGCACCGCCGCCAAAACTCGTTCGACTAAATCATTTCGCAGATCACGAATCGCCCGCGAATGTTCTTCTTGATGTGCAACAGCATGACGAACGGCAACCGCAAAAGCCGCGATGGCGGGCGCATCAAAAGTTCCGGATCTGATATCGCGCTCTTGCCCACCCCCGTGCAGGACGGGGGTAAACCCGGTGGCCGGGTTCACGATAAGTGCACCAACCCCAAATGGGCCACCGACCTTGTGACTGCTTATGGTCACCGCATCAGCGCCAAGGGCACCAAGATTCATCGGCACCTGACCCAGTACTTGAACCGCATCGGTATGAAACGGCACACCGTGCTCTTTACATAGTTCGGCGATGCGCTCAACCGGTTCTATCGTTCCGACTTCATTATTCGCCCACATCACGGTACAAAGGGCTATTGCAGGATTAGTCGCGAGTGATTCAGCAATTTTTGTGGTGCTGATCCGTGCGTCATGATCAACCCCAAGCCACTCGATGATGGCCCTTTCATGCTCCCCGAGCCAAATCACCGGGTCCATTACTGCGTGGTGCTCAATCGCCGAGGCAAGCACCCGCATTGGGGATTTGCTCCCTGAACTTTGCTGGCGCTGCCAATAAAGGCCCTTGACCGCTAGGTTGTTAGCCTCAGTGCCACCCGCGGTAAAAATCACTCCGCTGGGCCTGGTCTTCAAGTCAGCGGCGATGCTTTCACGTGACTCCTCTACCACTTTGCGTGCGGATCGGCCGGCCGCATGAAGTGATGACGGATTGCCAAGATGCTCGGAAGCAGCTAACCAAGCAGCACGCGCATCAGGCAGCATGGCTGTGGTGGCAGCATGATCTAGATAGGACCGGTCACTCATAGTGCGCCATTCGCAATGACCCGTTCACAATGCACCATCGTAGAGCAGCCAAAAACCCAAGGTCAGGCCCGCTTCTTGATCTCCTCGGTCAACTGCGGAACCACCTTGAAAAGATCACCGACGACCCCGAAATCAGCAAGCTCAAATAGGGGTGCTTCCGGATCCTTATTGACGACCACAATGGTCTTTGAGGTCTGCATTCCGGCCCGGTGCTGGATGGCGCCAGATATGCCATTTGCCATGTATAGCTGGGGCGAGACCGTCTTACCTGTCTGCCCGACCTGGTACTGGTGCGGGTACCAACCTGCATCAGTTGCTGCCCGCGAGGCGCCCACCGCGGCTCCCAAGGAGTCGGCCAGTGCCTCTATCACCGCGAAACCTTCGGGAGCCCCGACTCCACGGCCACCTGACACCACGATCGCGGCCTCCGAAAGATCTGGGCGCCCGTCTTTTTGTGCGACTGTTCGACCGGTGACTTTCGCCTTCATCGCGACCTCGCTGATGGGCACACTTACGTCAACGCGGGTTGTGGTGACGGCAGCCGGTACGGGCGGAGTTGAGTTTGGGCGCACGGCGAAAATTGGGGTGCCTTTGGTTACCTTGGAGTGCACCACGGTGCTGCCGCCGAAAACACTCTGTGTTGCAATGCCCTCAGCTGAGATCCCGATTGCATCGGTAATAACACCAGAGTTGATCTTGATAGCCAACCGTCCAGCGGTCTCCTTGCCATCTGCGCTAGATGCGATAATCACGGCACTTGGCGACTGATCGGCGACTAAACTTGCCAACACTTCGGCACGGGGGGCCACCGGATGATCAATGTATTGAGCGCCATCAGCAACATAAACCTTGGCTGCGCCAAACTCACCAAGTACGGCCGCAGCAACATCGGAGTAACCCGGGCCTATCCAGACCGCCGATGGCTCCCCCATGATGCGAGCAAGTGTCAGCAGTTCACTTGTCACCTTTTTAACTGAGCCATCAGCATGCTCAACGACAACTAAGACTTCAGACATGTGTGTCCTCTCTGGGATTTAGGCTCTAGATAAACTTTTGGGTGGCTAGGAAGTCAGCGAGTTTGATGCCGCCCTCACCATCATCGGTGACGACCGTGCCCGCCGCTTTTGGTGGCCGGGCCGCGAAATCTTCAACAACCGTCCAAGCCGCGGCCAGACCAAGTTGTGAGACATCAAGCCCAGCATCGGCAATGGACAAAGTCTCGACCGGCTTCTTCTTAGCCGCCATAATGCCCTTGAACGATGGGTAACGTGGTTCGTTAATTTTCTCAACAACACTTACTACCGTCGGCATGCTCGCCTCAACAGTTTCGAACCCGTAATCGGTGACGCGCTGGATCGTGACCGAAGTTCCAATGACATCAACTTTTTGGGCGAAGGTGAGTTGGGCCATGCCTAATCGCTCAGCGACCATCGCGGGCACCACACTCATCCGGGCATCCGTGGATTCTGACCCGAAGAAGATCAAATCGAAACCACGACCGGCAAGCACCGTGGCGATGGCGTAGGAAGTTGCCAGCGCGTCGGAGCCGTGAAACGCATCGTCTACGAGATGGATAGCACCATCGGCACCCATGCTCAGCGCTTTGCGCACTGTCTCGCCGGCGCGCTCTGGACCCATCGTGACAATTGTTACCTCGCCGCCATGCGCCTCTTGGACCTTGAGGGCTTCTTCAACCGCATACTCATCAAGTTCATTCATGACGCCATCGGCCGCCTCGCGGTCAAGGGTTGAGTCATCACTGCGGAGTTTCTTCTCAGCCCAGGTATCAGGCACCTGCTTAACACAAACCGCGATCTTCACGCCAACCCCTTCTCGACCCGGAGACTTAACTGCTTGACAATTTAGCAGCGCGGCCACTGGCCGCCACCCGAGGCTCGGTGGTGACCCCTATCCACGCCTTGCGGTGCGAGCAATGTCACAGCCTCGAACACCACCCGGATGTCGTTAGCCCTCGCTTTTCGATATTACGGATACGCTCAGTATGTGAGCGAGACCACAGAACAGCAGTCCGTGATCAAAGTCCGTGCAGCGCTAGCGCTGCTTGGCGCCCGCGGGCAAGTGCGAGCTCTTGACGACAGCGCGCGTACCGCGAAGGAGGCCGCCGCGGCCCTAGGCATCGAAGTTGGGCAAATCGCGAGTTCGCTCATCTTTCTCGCCGACGGTGAACCGGTACTTGTTATCGCCTCTGGTGGTCATCGCGTCGACACCACGCAACTTGCCGCGGTTCTTGGAGTGAACGAGATAACCAAGGCCAACGCCGACGACGTTCGAGCAGCTACCGGCTTCGCAATCGGTGGTGTTGCCCCGGTCGGCCACCCACATCCACTTCGAACCATCGTAGATATTGCTCTGTCGCGTTTTGACGAAGTCTGGGCGGCGGGTGGGCATCCGCACTATGTGTTCCCGACGAGTTACGACGAACTACTTCGTATAACCGCTGGCGAGGCTGCAGAAGTTGGGTGATCTCCCAGGCGTAGGCGAAATCACGCTGTGCCCAATTGATGACGACTACCCGCGGCAGTCAATCCCCAGTCCTTATGAAAACTGGGGTGAGATGGCAGCAGCGAACCAAATGCTTATCGACAGGTGGTGCATCAAACTTGCCGCCCGTGGCAAGCCCGCAATCGATGTTGGCTACCTATCCGCGCACGCGGTCTGGTACGGACCCACGATCGCATCTAAAGCAATGAACATCGGGATCAGCATCATTGCTGAATACCGAGGCCAAGGTATTGGCACATTGAGCCAAAGGCTGCTTGCCGAGCATTACGCCTGGTGAGCAGGTTCTTGTGCGTGGCGTGTGGAATATGCATCAAAAATTTGGAAAACAATTTGATGCTCATTCGTGTGAAAAACAAGCACCGACCTCAATTGTTGGTCTTAAAAAATATTTAGGGTCGGGCCTTATTAAAGGTAT
>JBAXHK010000014.1:0-11322 GCA_037138935.1 Actinomycetes bacterium | reverse complement strand
TCGGGCCTGGAATTAGATTCGCGCGAGGTGAAAAGCGGTGATCTATTCGCGGCTTTGCCTGGCCACATCACCCACGGCTCAACTTTCGTAGAATCGGCAATCGCGGCCGGGGCCGCTGGCGTCTTAACCGATGACGAGGGTGCCAAAAGGTTGGTGGCAAATGGGCCGGTCAACTTTCCGATTGTTATCGTGCAGAGCCCGAGGCAGGCGATTGGTGCCTTGGCGGCGCAGGTCTATCAAGGTTCACCTGACGACTTGCTAAGTGCTCCACTTCGACTATTTGGAGTTACCGGAACCAATGGCAAAACCACAGTTACCTACTTAGTCGAAGCAGGGCTGCGTGCCGCTGGTCGCACCACCGGATTAATAGGCACGGTCGGGGTGCGAATCGGCGACGAGTCTTTAAGTGCCATTCGTACAACTCCCGAAGCTCCGCATTTACACGCCTTGCTTGGCGTGATGCGTGAGCGTGGGGTTCAGGACGTTGCCATTGAAGTATCAAGCCACGCGCTGATGGAAGGGCGCGTCAATGGGCTTAGATTCTCGGTTGCTGCCTTCACGAATTTGTCGCAGGATCACCTGGACTACCACGGCACCATGGAGGCATACTTCAGGGCGAAGGCAAATCTCTTTACCCCATCACGTGCAGACGTGGGAGTAATAGGTGTTGATACCCCGTGGGGTGCGCGGCTGGCGGCCGAAGCGAATATTCCGGTGGTGACCTGGTCGAGCGAAGGGGCGGTGGCCGACTGGAACTTGACTAGTGTCGGTGGGCGAACTTTGGTGAATGGCCCAGGAGGTGAAGAACATGAACTCCAAAGTCGACTACCGGGTGCATTCAACCGGGCCAACAATTTATGTGCTTATGTGATGCTTAGAAGTGCCGGCATCACCCCGGATCAGGCAGCGGCCGGGCTTGCGTCGGTCTCGGTGCCCGGAAGAATGCAGGTGGTCGGTAAGTTTGCTGGTATTACCGGGGTTGTCGATTACGCGCATACCCCGGACGCGATAGCCGGTGCCATCGCCAGTGTGCGGGAGAATTGCGGGGGTGCGCTGATCGTAGTGCTCGGCGCAGGTGGGGATCGGGATCGACAAAAGCGCCGTGAGATGGGTGAATCAGCCGCTCTGCTCGCAGACCACGTTATCGTGACCGATGACAATCCAAGATCAGAAAACCCAGCGCTCATCCGAGCCGCGGTAATGGAAGGAGTTAGGTCCGTGACCGCGTCCAGTCGAGGCCAGCTCGCCGCTGTCACGGAGATTGCTGGTCGCCGGGCCGCCATATTTCATGCGGTATCGCTAGCTCGGTCTGGCGATTACGTGCTGGTACTTGGTAAAGGGCATGAACAAGGGCAGGAAGTCGCTGGCGTCATCATTCCATTTGATGATCGTGATGAATTGGTCGCGGCGCTCCAAGAGCAAGCCGGAGTTGTTTCATGATCGCCTTGAGTGTCGCCAAAATCGCTGAAATCATGGAAGGCACGGCGCATCAGGTTGATGTATCGGTAATAGTCAACGATGTAGTTACTGACTCGCGGCAGGCGGTAGCGGGTGCGATGTTTGTGGCTATCCGCGGCGAAAAAGTTGATGGCCATGATTTTGCTGCAAGTGCGATTAATAATGGGGCTTTAGTTGTGCTCGCTGGGCGCGAACTCGATGCGCCCTGCATTGTGGTGTCCGATCCGGTGCTTGCACTGGGTGCCCTTGCGCGCTGGGTGCGCGAAAATAAACTGAGTTGCAAGGTTATTGCGATAACGGGATCAAGTGGTAAAACAAGTACGAAAGATCTGCTCGCTCAGGTTCTTGTAACTGCTGGAAACACAGTGGCGGCAGTCGGATCCTTCAACACCGAGGTCGGTGTCCCGCTAACCATCTTGCGCGCGGATGAGGCAACGCAATTTTTAGTTCTCGAGATGGGCATGCGGGGTGCGGGGCACCTCACCTATCTCGCCGAGATCGCCGCCCCTGATATTGCGGCCATCATTAACATCGGATCCGCGCATGTCGGCGTGGTCGGAACCCAGGAGATGGTGGCACGAGCCAAAGGCGAAATTATCGCCACCTTGCCGAGCAATGGGATTGCAATTTTGAACCGCGACGATGCGATGGTCATGGAGCAGGCGGCTCGAACCGTGGCTCGGGTTGTTACCTGCGGTGAATCGGTTGGTAGTGACATCCGGGCAACTGATGTTCGACTTGATGATCAAGCGCGGCCTTCTTTTACCCTGGCGATCGAGGATTTGAGTGTGCCGGTTTTTTTGCTCTACCACGGTAGGCATTTCGTTTCCAATGCGCTGATCGCGGCCGGTATCGCATACTCGCTAGGTGTCAATATCGAGACCATCGCCATGGCCTTGCGCGCAGCAACCCCCGCAAGTAAATGGCGAATGGAAGTTCATCAACTACCCCGCGGTATCACCCTGATCAATGATGCGTATAACGCTAATCCAGAGTCGGTACGTGCAGCCATTGATACGCTTGCGGCAATGGCCGCGGGACGACGCACCTGGATAGTTCTTGGTGAAATGCGCGAACTCGGTGCGAGGTCTGAGGCCGAGCACGCGACGATTGGCGCCTATGCAGTCGAAAATGGGATTGATCAGCTCATGTGCATCGGGGAGGGCGCTCGCCCAGCGCTTTTGGGCGTAAGTGAGGGGGCAGCGACCAACACCACATGGTTCGCAGATTCAAGTGGTGCGATTAGTGCACTTGAAAGTGGCCTTGCACCCGGTGACGTGGTCTTGATTAAGGCCTCACGGAGTATTGGCTTGGATGTGGTCGCCTCGGCACTAATGCAACTAGGTGCCGCATGAGACTTGTAGTCATAGCAGGGGCGATAGCCACGATTATTTCACTCATCGGCACTCCGATCTTGATCAAGTTATTGAGCCGCCGCGGCTACGCGCAAGCCATCCGGGTGACGACCGAGACCGGTAAATATCCTGCTCACGAGGGCAAGCGAGGTACTCCGTCCATGGGTGGGGTCGCAATCTTGGCGGGTGTTCTTGCCGGCTACTTCATAACCCATTTAGTTACTTGGCGGCCGTTGACCGCATCCGGATTACTTATTTTGTTCTTGATGGTTGGCCTGGGGTTGGTTGGTCTGGCCGATGACTACCTGAAGATTTTCAAACAACGCAGTACCGGCCTACGGGCACGCACAAAATTAATTGGCCAGGCGATTGTGGCGCTGGCCTTCGCCTGGCTGTCGCTGCAATTTCCGGTGGACGGCAGCACCCCTGCATCGATGGCAGTGTCATTTGTACGCGATACCTCGCTGGTGCTTCCACTCGGGCTATTTTTACTTTGGGTCTGGTTCTTGGTTACTGCTACGACAAACGGGGTTAATCTCACCGATGGACTTGATGGCTTAGCCATCGGTGCTTCAACGATGACATTTCTCGCATATGTGTTCATAAGTATTTGGCAGTACGGCCAAAACTGTGCCTTTGCTGCGACCTCGACGTGCTATTCCACTTTGAATCCGCTGGATCTATCAATCGTGGCGGCCTCAGCGGCCGGGGCTTGCTTTGGTTTTTTGTGGTGGAATACCACCCCTGCGCGCATTTTCATGGGCGACACGGGCTCATTAGCCCTTGGCGGTGGCATCGCAGGATTAGCGGTCCTTTCGAGAACTGAGTTGCTCCTTCCCTTGCTCGCTGGTCTCTTCTTAATCACCGCGTTGTCAGTGATCGGCCAAGTTGGATCTTTTAAACTCACTGGGCGACGTATCTTGCGCATGGCACCCTTGCATCATCATTTTGAAATGCTTGGTTGGCCAGAGATTCAGATTGTTGTTCGATTCTGGATTATCCAAGGGCTTTGCATTGGCGCCGGCCTAACGCTTTTTTACGCTGAATGGGTGCGCGCGTGATCGCATCCTTGAACCGTGATTCTGATTGGTCCAAGTATCACGTTGTGGTTGCGGGCATCGGTATTGCTGGTTATGCATGTGCAGATGCGTTAATGCAATTGGGTGCGCGCGTAACAGTTGTTGATAGCGGTGATGGACCTATGCAACAAGAACGTGCAGAAATCTTGCGCACCCTCGAGGTAAACGTCGAACTTGGATTTGTTGGTGATGTCCCAGCCTGTGATCTGTTAGTGGTTTCGCCTGGCATACGCCCCACACATCAATTGATTACCTCCGCAATTGCGGCTGGCATCTGGGTGTGGGGTGAATTGGAGCTAGCCTGGCGGCTGCGACCTACTGACTCACCCGCACCGTGGCTGGTAGTTACGGGCACTAACGGTAAAACGACCACCACCATGATGTTGGAGTCAATGCTTAGCGCAGGCGGATTCAATGCGGTGGCTGCCGGCAATATCGGCACCTCGCTGGTGGACGTAGTCATGCATGACTCCTATGAGGTGATTGCGGTAGAGGTGGGAGCACCGCAGTTACCTTTTGTGCATTCAATGAGCCCGCATTCAGCGGTCTGCTTGAACATCGCCGATGATCACCTAGACCATTTTGGGTCGAAGGTGGCCTATGTGGCCGCAAAGGCAAAGATTTTTGAGCGCACGCAGGTCGCCGCCGTTTACAACGCCGATGACGTCTCGACGCGGCTCCTGGTTGAAGAAGCAGATGTGGTTGACGGGTGTCGAGCCATCGGCTTTACGCTCGGGGTTCCGGGGCTATCGATGTTCGGGGTTGTCGACGGGGCTTTAGTCGACCGTGCGTTCATCCCAAATCGCCAAGATACGGCCCAGGAGCTAGCTCTGGTAAGTGATGTGCAACCGAATGCGCCACATAATGTGGCCAACGCACTGGCCGCGGCCGCTCTGGCTCGGGCATTTGGGGTGCCCGCAAAGGAAATTCAAGCCGGCCTTCGGGCTTTTGTGCCCGCGGCACACCGCATTGCATATGTGGCGACGGTGGATGGCGTGGATTTTGTGGATGATTCAAAAGCAACAAATACTCATGCAGCGCTGACCTCCCTGCTGGCATACCCGCAGGTGGTTTGGTTGGCTGGCGGCATGGCCAAGGGTCAGGAATTCGCCGACCTAGTTCAGCAGTCGCGCGCGCATTTGCGCGCGGTCATTGTCATCGGCGTGGACCGGGCGATTATCGCCGAATCGGTGTCACGACACGCCCCGGATGTCCCCATCTTGAGCATGGATCGGACCGACACTGGGGTTATGCGAGAGGTCGTCGAGGCGGCCATGGGTTTCGCGAAACCAGGAGATACCGTGCTGCTGGCTCCGGGGTGTGCATCCTGGGATATGTTCACCGATTACGGCCATCGTGGTAATACCTTCGCCGAAGCGGTGCACGAGATGGTGGCGGTAAGCGCCGGTGATCAGCGGTGACCGCAATCGATCATGGCGGTGATCAGACCACGGCTGACCGTGAGATTTTAGACCGGCGTCTTTCGGGCCGGATCAAAGTGCTACTTGCTCACCCGCTTAGTACTTATTACCTGCTCATCGGCGCCTCGATGTTGCTGCTCGTTCTAGGTGTGATCATGGTGTTGTCGGCATCAAGTATTGAAAGTTATCGGGTATTTGGATCGGCGTATACCTTGGCTCAGCGGCAGGCGATGTTTGCGGTAATAGGCGTGATCGTCATGATATTCGCGGCCCGTACCGCCATAGTGTTCTGGCGGAAAATTTCGTGGCTCCTGCTCTTCGTTACGTTGCTATTGCTAATCCTTGTGTTGTTTATTGGCGTTGAGGTTGCCGGGCAACGTAACTGGATAGATCTCTTCGGGCCGTTTCGCCTGCAGCCGAGTGAGTTCGCCAAATTTGCATTGATCGTGTGGGGCGCTGACCTGTTATCCCGCAAGAGCCAACTGCTAAGTAACTGGAAGCACCTTCTCATCCCTTTACTACCGGTTGCCGGCCTCTTGATGGTTCTGGTGCTCCTAGAAGGCGACTTCGGGAACGCATTCATGCTGGCGGCCATCACCTGCGGCATGCTCTTTGCAATTGGTGCCCCACTTCGGCTCTTCGCGCTTTTTGCCGGGCTGGGCGCATTAGGTGTTTGGTTCCTAACCATCGCTGCGCCTTATCGGATGGACAGATTCTCGGCCTGGCTGAGCCCGGGGAATGATCGCTTGGGCGCGGACTGGCAGGTGACTCAAGGCCAATACGCCCTAGGTACCGGTGGTTTCTGGGGGGTGGGCCTTGGCGCCAGCCGCGAGAAATGGGGGGCTTTGCCCGAAGCCCACACCGATTTTATTTTCCCGGTTATTGGCGAAGAACTTGGATTAGTTGGCACTTTGGCCGTGCTTGGGCTGTTCGCGATCTTGGCGTTTGCGATCTTCCGACTCAGCCGGACCACCAGCGACGCATTTGTGCGCGTGGCCGCTGCCGGAGTCGGATCGTGGATCGTAGTTCAGGCAATCTTAAATATTGGCTCGGTCCTGGGCCTGCTGCCGATAACTGGGGTGCCGCTACCACTCGTCTCATACGGAGGTTCCTCACTGCTACCGATACTCGCAGCGATCGGCATGCTCCTTGCCTTCACTCGTCAAGAACCTGCAGCCAGAACTGCGCTTCGTCGCAAGTCAACGGCAATGTCACTGCGACGAAGGTAGCTAATGTCTGCGCTCCCGCTGCGCGTCGTACTCGCCGCCGGTGGCACCGCCGGTCATATTGAGCCGTCACTTAATCTTGCTGATGAACTAATTGCACTTGATCCGAATACCGTCATTACCGTGATCGGAGGCGATCGGGGTCTTGAGTCAACTTTGGTACCGGCTCGGGGCTATCCGCTGCGCACTGTGCCGGCGGTCCCAATGCCAAGGCGGGCCGGTTTGGATATGTTGCTGGTTTGGCCAAGGCAACGGGCGGCAAAACGCCTAGCGAAGGCCCATTTACGCGATTTGAAGCCCGATGTCGTGGTGGGATTCGGTGGTTACGCAGCACTACCCACTTATCTTGCAGCCCGCGAGCTGCGAATCCCGGTGGTGATTCATGAAGCAAATGCCCGGGCTGGACTAGCCAATCGGGTTGCCGCGCGGTTCACCTCGCTGGTTTATGTCTGCGTGCCAGGTTCGTTGCCGGATGCAAAAGTTATGGGCCTACCTTTACGGCCCGAAATAGCCGGCTTACCGCTAGCCGATTCGAAGTCGGACGCGTTAGCAAATTTTGGCTTGCGCTTAAACCAACCGGTACTTTTAGTTTTTGGCGGCTCGCAAGGTGCGCAGCACTTAAATGAGGCACTAGCCGGAGCGCTACCGCACCTTTTAGCTTCCGGTATCCAGGTGCTTCACGCCTATGGTTCGCGGAACCTAGCGCCGGAGGCTTCACCGGGATATGTGCCAATTTCTTACATCAATCGGATGGATCTAGCGTACGCCGCTGCTGACCTTGCAGTGACTCGAGCGGGGGCAATGGCCTGCGCTGAGCTGACCGCGGTCGGACTTCCAGCAATCTATGTGCCGCTACCTATCGGCAATGGTGAACAGCGGCTCAATGCCTTGCCAATTGTTGACGCAGGCGGTGGGCTCTTGGTATCCGATGCGGACTGCACTGCGAGTTGGCTGACGGGGATGGTGCCACCGCTCATGCACGACTCTGGCAGATTAACCGCTATGGGAGCAGCAGCGGCAGGCATGGGCGACCGCGATGCTGGTCGGCAATTCGCCGAAGTCATTTTGCAAGTCGCACAGGCAAGTAAAGGAGAGCAAAAATGACGTCTCCGCAGGCCGTTGCCGGCCTTGGCAGGGTGCACATTGTTGGCATCGGAGGTGCCGGCATGTCCGGTATTGCGCGCATCATGGTGGCACAAGGTATGGAAGTTTCGGGCAGTGATGCCAAGGACTCACGTCGGCTGCAAGCCTTGCAGGCGATTGGCGTTCGAACTCACGTTGGCCATGATGCAAAGTTAGTAGCCGGCATTGACACCCTGGTTTACTCAACAGCAATCCCTCCCGAGAATCCAGAGCGGTCAGCCGCTGAGTCCAGTGGGATTCGCGTCCTTACTCGAGCCGATGCCCTTGCATATGTAATGCAAGGAAGCCGGACGGTTGCGGTGTCAGGTGCACACGGTAAAACCACGACCACGTCGATGCTGACCGTAGCACTGCAGCACTGCGGAGCAGATCCGTCGTTTGCTATCGGCAGTGAGTTAAACGAGTCGGGCTCAAATGCGCACCTCGGCAGTGGCGACATTTTTGTGGTCGAGGCCGATGAGAGCGACGGTACGTTCCTAAAGCTTGGCCCGAGCGCGGCGATTGTCACCAATGTTGAGGCAGACCACCTGAACTACTGGGGGAATTTTGAGGCTATTGAGCAGGCTTTCGTTGATTTCGCATTGCAGGTCAGCACTCGATCCGGATTCATCGTGGTTTGTGTCGATGACGAGGGAGGGGCCCGGTTAGTAGGTCAAGCTCGTGCCATGGGTGTTGATGTTCGCACCTACGGGCAGTCACCAGACGCCGATTTCAGGGTGACCGGCGCCGCTCTGGTGGGCCGCGGATGGCACTTCAATATCGAATTCGACGGCGAAGTTATCGGTCAAATTCAATTGCAAGTTCCGGGCCTACACAATGCCCTCAACGCAACGGCCGCTTTCGCCACGGCTGTTGGTTTAGGTTTTGATCCTGAATTGGTCCAGGTGGGCCTGGGCGGTTTTAGTGGCACCCGCCGCCGATTTGATTTCAAAGGTGAAGTTGGTGGGGTCAGAGTTTTTGATGATTATGCCCATCACCCAACCGAGATTGCGGCCACCTTGACCGCCGCTCGCGATGTCGCAGGGGCGGGCCGGCTGATTGTGGCATTTCAGGCCCACCACTACTACCGCACGGCGATGTATTTGCAGGAGTTTGGTGCAGCGCTCGGTTTGGCAGACGAGGTGGTCGTGCTTGAAGTCTTCGCACCTGGCGAAACCCCGATTCCGGGGGTCAGTGGTCAGACAATGGCGGCCCAGGTGCCGCTGAATCCAACAAATGTGGTGTTTGAACCTTCGTGGTCCGCTGTGGCCGGTCAGTTGGCTGCACGTGCGAGTTCAGGTGATGTAATCATGACTTTGGGCGCCGGTGATATTGGGATGATCGGGTTGGAGATCTTGGATATCTTGCGGGAGCGGGGATGAGCGCTCCAGTAATTCCACTTGATGTGCAGGCTCGTGAAACTAAACCGCGCCGGCGCTGGCGTGGCCTAGTTTTTGTGATGTTGGCGTTGCTGGCTACAGCAGCTATTTGGCTGGTTTGGTTTTCATCGGTTTTTGTTGTTCGTGATGTTCGAGTAATTGGTGTCACCGGAAGCCCGGCCGCAACGGTGCTCGCCAGTGCTGCAGTGCCCCTTGGGGTGCCAATGGCTCGCCTTGATGCGGGTGGGGCAACAGCCCGCATCATGTTGTTGCCGTGGGTGGGTTCGGTTGAAGTGCGCCGGGGTTGGCCAAGTGATGTAATTTTGGCGGTTGTTCCTCGTATCGCGATTGCGATCCAGCTTGGTACCGGTCGCGGGGTTGATTCAAGTGGTGTGGCATTTGAATCACCCGAGCCACTGGCGAAAAATTTGCCAGCCATCGACGCTGAAGGGGTTGGGCTAGTTGCGGCGGTAACCGTTTGGCGGTCCTTGCCGGCACCGCTGCTGGCGAAAGTTGTGGGTGTCTCGGCCAGTACTCGTGATGACGTTGAGCTGGTTTTAAAGTCTGGGGCCAAGGTGCGCTGGGGGAGTGCCGAGCAGGGTGACCTTACGGCCCAAGTGCTGGCGGCGCTGCTGCAGCGGCGGGCCGCGGTGTATGACGTTTCAGCCCCAGAGCTGCCTACCACCCAGCACGAAAAGGCCGGATAGCAATAAATTCCGTTGATTTATGGGGGATTTTGTTCAGCGGCAAAAGAAATCACCCCCCCCACCTTGCGCAACACCCGTCCCACCCTCTACCCTCCCGCCGGTTGTAAGTAGGCCGAAAACTCACCCTGAACTTGAGGTTGAGACTCGGCAAGGTTAGGCAGTTCGAGGTCACCTCCTCGAACATGACTGAAGGGAAGAGACGCCGTGGCAGCTCCGCAGAACTATCTCGCAGTGATCAAGGTCGTTGGTATTGGCGGCGGCGGCGTGAACGCGGTCAACCGAATGATCGAAGTTGGTCTCAAGGGTGTTGAGTTCATTGCAATCAATACTGACGCGCAGGCGCTGTTGATGAGCGATGCCGACGTCAAACTAGATATCGGGCGGGAGTTAACCCGCGGCCTTGGCGCTGGGGCTAATCCTGAGGTGGGCATGAAGGCCGCCGAGGATCACATCCAAGAAATCGAAGAAGTACTCAAGGGCTCTGACATGGTCTTCGTTACCGCTGGTGAAGGCGGTGGCACTGGTACCGGCGGTGCTCCGGTGGTGGCGCGAGTGGCTAGGTCCCTTGGCGCCCTCACCATTGGTGGCGTGACGCGCCCATTTGGATTTGAAGGCCGTCGCCGTCAGGCGCAGGCTGAAACAGGTATTGAGAGCCTGCGCGCTGAAGTAGATACCTTGATCGTTATTCCGAACGACCGCTTGCTGTCTTTATCTGATCGCAATATCAGCGTTATTGATGCGTTCCGGCAAGCCGATCATGTATTGCTCCAAGGGGTGTCAGGGATTACCGACCTGATCACCACCCCAGGCCTGATCAACCTCGACTTTGCCGATGTGAAGAGCGTCATGCACGGAGCCGGATCTGCCTTAATGGGCATCGGCTCGGCGCGTGGTGAAGATCGCGCGGTCGAAGCTGCCGAGAAGGCTATCTCCAGCCCATTACTCGAGGCCGGGATTGACGGAGCGCACGGAGTTCTGCTCTCGATTTCTGGCGGCAGTGATCTAGGGCTATTTGAGATCAATGAGGCGGCCCGCTTGGTGAGTGATGCGGCTCATCCAGATGCCAACATCATTTTTGGCGCCGTCATTGACGACACTCTCGGCGATGAGGTGCGCGTTACCGTCATCGCCGCTGGTTTTGATGGTGGCGAACCGCCGGCCCGCAAGGGTGTGTCGACAACTTCTTCGGCCCGACGCCTCGATGACACCGGGTCCATCCCGGCGGTCACCGGTGAGGTACCGGTCGTTACTTCACCACCGGCTCGACCAGTACAGCAGCCACGTACCGTCATCTTCGATGATGCCGATGATGGCCTTGACGTACCTGACTTCCTGAAATAGGAAAGCTAAATGAAAACTGTCACGGGCCACTTCGGTTCGCTGGCACCCGGTGGCCGCTCAGTAAACTGGGCGGCCACCGGTCGTTTTGGCGGGCACAGTCTGCCCCCCTTTGATGAACTCAATCTGGCCGACTATGTCGGGGATGAGCCCAGCATGGTGCAACGCAATAGGCAGGTGGCTGCCGCGAGCATTGGTCTAAGCGCTACCGATCTGGTGCTAATGCAGGGTGTACAC
>JBAXHK010000013.1:0-11544 GCA_037138935.1 Actinomycetes bacterium | reverse complement strand
CTCGATAAGCGGATTTGGTTCGGGTGCGGGCGTCGACCTGCCCGGGTATGACCTACTCGTGCAAGCGATGGGTGGGTTAATGAGCATCACCGGTACCGAAGAACCCACCAAAGCCGGAGTTGCAGTCGTTGATGTTCTAACCGGCTTGCACGGGGCGGTTGCCATGCTCGCGGCCCTGCGCCATCGCGAGCTAACCGGGCAAGGTCAAAACATCGAGGTTTCTCTCTTATCCAGCCTTTTGTCGTCGCTGGTTAATCAGGCTTCCGGATACGTTGGCGCTGGGGTGGTGCCTACCTACATGGGTAATGCACATCCGTCGATTTCACCCTACGAGGTTTATCAAACCGCCGACCGGCCAATTGTCATTGCGGTCGGAAACGACGGTCAATTCATGGCACTTGCCGGAGCCATCAGCCGACCGGGACTTACCAGCGATCCGCGCTTCGTTACGAACCCCATGCGGGTTGCAAACCGGTCAGCATTGGCGGTCGAATTGACCACGGCTTTGGGAACCCACAGCGCTGACCACTGGCAGCGAGTTATCACCGCGGCCGGGGTGCCATGTGGTCCGATCAACGACATCTCCCAAGCTTTCCACCTAGCCACCGACCTTGGGCTTGACCCAATCGCCGTGATCAACAAGAACGGTGAGTCAGTTGCTCAGGTCGCAAACCCGGTCCACTATTCAGCGACCCCGGCCACCTATCGCCTCGCCCCACCGACTGTTGGCCAAGATAACGCCGCTCTCATCGCCGAATTTGGCCTGACATGAGAGCTAAACCCAAGACCACTCAAGAAGAAGTCCTCGCCCTGCTGCGCGTGGAGATCCTTACCGGGAGCCTGCAACCTGGCCAGCAGATCGTGCAGGATCTCCTCGCCGAGAAATTCGGGGTGAGCCGAGTACCGCTTCGTGAGGCACTTAAAATCTTGGAGGGTGAAGGGCAAGTAACCCACCACCTTCACCGCGGCTACTTCGTTGCTGAGTTGAGTATCAATGACCTGCAAGAGGTGTATCGCCTTCGAGCCATACTTGAGCGTGAAGCCGTGACAGCCGCGGTCTCAAATATCACCGATCGTGATCTGCTCGCCATTGCTGAGCTCGCGGCGCAAGTACGAAAAGCTACGAAAAGTGGCGAGGTACTTGCCATCACGGCGGCCAATCGAGCCTTCCACTTCGCTATCTTTGAACTAAGTGAAATGCCAAGGCTGGTGCGCCTACTTCGTCAACGTTGGGATTCCACCGACGTTTACCGCTCGGTCTATTTCACGCAGGCCGCGAACCGGGAGCGGATTCTGCTCGAGCATGATGAAATTCTCGACGCACTAAGTGCGCGCAATGTGGCCCGCTCGATCAGGTGGCATGACACCCATCGCGACAACTCGGTAGCCAGCGTGAGCGCAGTTATTGCCGGCTAATCGGCGGTGCTTTCCCCCTGCAGCAATGGGGTAATGGCCTCAAGAACCGCGATATCTTCAATCGTGCTCGGGATCACGACCTCACGCCCATCTGCGATACCCCGCATGGTGGCGCGCAAGATTTTGCCCGACCGGGTTTTGGGTAGGGCTGGGACAATTACAACTTCCTTCAGCGCAGCGACCGGGCCGATCTCATCACGAACCGCGTCGACAATTGTTTTGCGTAGAGTTTTCGGATCAACATCAACTCCAGCTTTTAGCACCACGAAGGCCCGCGGAATTTGACCTTTTAGCTCATCATGGACGCCGATTACTGCGCATTCAGCCACCATGTCATTGGCTGAAACGACAGCCTCCATCGAACCGGTCGAGAGCCGGTGGCCTGCCACATTAATTACGTCATCGGTCCGCCCCATCACGTGCAGGTATTTCTCGTCATTAAAGTACCCGCTATCACCTGTGGTGTAATTGAATCACCCCGACTTTGATGCGCACTCTGTTGTGAGTGCGCTCGCCGGGTTGGCGGCGCTTGTTGCAGCGTAGTAGGCGGTCTCGTATTCCAGGGGTGGAATCAAGCCGAGGCGGTGCATGAGCCTGCTGGTGTTGAACCAGTGGACCCAGGTGGCGACGGCGTCCTCGAGCTCGGCGAGGGTGCGGGGTTGGCGGGGCAGGAACGGTGATCCGATCCTGTAGCACTCGGTCTTGAACAGTCCGATCGTGGTCTCGGCGAGGGCGTTGTCGTAGGCGTCGCCGACGGACCCGATCGATGGGACGAGGCCCTCCAGGAGGAGGGTCTCGCTGAAGTGGATCGAGGTGTATTGGGATCCCGCATCGGAGTGGTGGATCGTGCTGCCCTGCAACGGGTTGCCCTGGTTCCTGCGGAACTGGGCGGCCTGGCGTAGGGCCCGCTCGATGAACGCGGTGCGCTTGGACGTGGAGCACTCCCAGCCGGTGATGGTGCCGGCGTACGCGTCGATGACGAACGCCGTATACGCCTTCGCGCTGGTCAACGGCGTGTCGGTGAAGTCGGCGACCATCAGCCGGTTCGGTGCGGGCACGACGAAGTTGCGGTCCACCAGGTCCGCGGCCCGCGCGTGCGACGGGTCCGGGACGGTGGTGCGGACCTTCTTGCGCCGGGTCGCACCCGTCCAGCCGTTCGTGCGCATCAGCCGTTCCACGGTGCAGCGCGCCACCAGCGGCGCACCGTCGGGCCGGGTGCGGTTCAGCCACGCCCACGTCTTCGTGGCCCCGTAGAGCGACTCCGGGGCGCGCCTGCCCCGCTCGTCGGGGGTGCGGGCCGCAGCGATCCTGGCGGTCACGGCCGCATCCGACAGGGCCCGCGCGGATGGCGGGCGCCGCAGGTGCGCGTAGTAGGTGCGGGGCGCGATCGGGCAGCCATCCAGGGTCAGGACGGTGCAGATCGGCTCGACTCCCCAGCGGTGCCGGTTCTCGGTGATGAACTGGCAGATCAGCGCAGTGGCCGGTCGAGCTCGGCCGCGAAGAAAACCGATGCCGCACGCAGGATCTCCACCGTGCGTTCCAGCTCCGCGTTCTTGCGCTTGAGGTCCCGGATCTCCCGGGCCGCCTCCGTCGTCACACCCGGCTCCTCACCGGAGTCGACCTCGGCCTGGCGAACCCACCGCCGCAGGGTCTCCGACCCGAGCCCCAGACGCTCGGACACCTTCCCGATCGCCTCATGCTCACTGCGGTAATCCTCACGATGGTCAACGACCAGCCTGATCGTCTTGGCTCGGAACTCCGGACTGTACTTCTTTGGCATGAACGCATCCTTCCCTCGAAAAGGAATGCGCACCAAAGACGGGGTGGTTCAAATAACCAGGGAAGGTACTCAAGTAAGAGTCAATAAAGCGTTGATTATCGCCCCACAAAGTCGGCAGTGTGCCCGGTGGCATTGGGAGCTTGATGACAATGGCCCCTTCGGCCCCCGCGGGCTGCTCATTGCCTTGGACGTCAAAGATTCGTACGTCATAGCCGGGAACGATGACACTTGGCGAGCCCGACTTTATCGGCATCGGGTCCAAGCCGCGCAGGTTCGAAGCGATAGGCCAGCCACTTTCAGTTTGCCACCAGTTGTCGACGATGGGGATACCAAGCTGCTCGCTCGCCCATTCGAAGGTACTTGGGTCTAGGCGCTCGCCAGCCAGAAACAAAGTACGTAGCGAGGACAGGTCGTGTTCGAGCAAGTGCGCACCGCCGGCATCCTCCTTACGAATAGCCCTGATGGCGGTCGGTGCTACAAAAAGTCCATTTACTTGATACTCCTCGATGACCCGCCAAAAAGCCCCGGCATCGGGGGTACCGACCGGTTTGCCTTCGTACATCACCGTGGTAGCACCACAGATCAGCGGCGCATAAACGATGTACGAGTGCCCAACTACCCAGCCGATATCCGAAGCCGCCCACCAAACATCGCCCGGGCCCATGCCGTAGACATTGGTAAATGACCATGCCATCGCGACGGCATGGCCGCCGTTATCGCGAACCACGCCTTTTGGCCTGCCGGTAGTGCCAGAGGTGTAGAGAATATAAAGGGGGTCGGTAGCCTGCACAGGTACTGGATCATGTCTGGTAGCAGTAGCGAGTAGGTCATGCCACTCGACTTCGCGCTCGCCTAACACGGCGGGTGCCTGCGGGCGCTGCAGTACGACAACCGCGGTGGGCTGATGTTTCGCGAGGTGAATTGCCGCTTCGATAATCGGTTGATATTCGACGATCCGACTTGGCTCAATCCCGCATGACGCACTCACAATTACGACTGGTTCGGCATCGTCAATTCGGGCCGCAAGTTCTGCCGCGGCAAACCCGCCAAAAACTACCGAGTGCACCGCACCCAATCTGGCACAGGCGAGCATCGCAATAGCGGCTTCAGGAACCATCGGCATGTAGATGAGCACCCGGTCGCCCTTATGCACCCCGAGGCTGGCGAGGCCACCGGCAAAAAGGGAAACCTGGTCGAGTAGTTCGCGATAGGTGAGAGCTCTCTTGCTACCGGTTATTGGGCTGTCATATAAAATCGCAATTTGGTCACCTCGACCGGATGCAACATGTCGGTCAAGGGCATTCGCGCAGGTGTTCAGGACCCCATCTGGATACCAGCGGTACAGCGGCGCGTGTGTTTCGTCAAGAATCTCCTCGGGTGACTTAATCCACTCAATTTGATTTGCGGCTTCGCGCCAAAACTCAACCGGATCTGACTCACATCGCTGGCGAACCTCGTGGTAAGAAACCATTGTCACCCCCCGTTGACCGGAGTTATATCGTACTGCCGCTACTTGTCTGTCGCACCACTTTGTGGGTGTCGCTGTTGAATCGCACTTGATGCCGCACCACTTACAATTTTTACAGCGACCGCGATAAACGCGATATCTATGGCCATTTGCAGCATTGCCACTGACCTCGCCGCGGTTGTAACTGGGGTAATATCACCGAAACCAACCGTTGCCAATACCGTAACGGCGAAATAAAACGCCGAGAAACGGGTAAGTACTTCGGTGAATGAATCAGGATTCGCCTGCGACATCAGGTCATAGGTAACCGCGAAAATCGCCAGGAACATGGTGGCCACTAAAATCAGTGCCTCACCCGCCTGGATGTTCGGGTACTTGGATTTATGGATGCGTCGCAACTGCAGTCGGAAGTACCAGATATAAATAACCAAAACCAAGATGATGGCCCCTAATGGGATCCAGATTGCCCCATCGACACTATTCGGAACAAATGCGACTATCGCAGCAATGAATATGATCCCAAGCAAGGTCCGAAGGATTGATTGAACGATGACTTTAAATTTTTGCCAGGTAGTTAGGTCATCGGAGAATGAAGGAATGGGGTCAGCGTTTTCACTAGGTATCATCGTCATGGGCCAATTGTGTCAGGTTCGGTCTTGCTGATGAACCTCACTCGAGTAATTTCGGTCAAGATGTCGACGCGGCCAATTGGCCGCACGCCCCGTCAATTTCACGACCCCTAGTGCCCCGCACGGTAACGGCCAAGCCGCGATCGCGAAGAATTCGGACAAAGGCCTCCTCATCGCCCGGGCGGGAGGCCGTCCAAATGGAGCCTGGGGTCGGATTCAATGGAATCAGGTTTACATGCACCAAGTGACCAGCAAGTAAATCAGCCAGGCGCTCAGCCCGCCAGGATTGGTCATTAATATCCCGGATGAGGGCATACTCAATGCTGATCCGCCGATGGGTTCGATCCGCGTACTCCCAAGCAGCGTTCAGCACCTCCGCCACCGGCCACCGGGTATTGACCGGCACCAGTGTGTTGCGCAATTCATCATCAGGTGCGTGCAGTGAAAGTGCCAACGTGACAGGTAGACCTTCGGTGGCGAGATCTTTCATCCGCGGAACAAGGCCCACCGTAGAAACCGTGATGCCTCGTGCGCTCAAACCTAAGCCAGCTGGCGCCGGCGAAATCAGCCGACGAACCGATTCAACGACCGCGCCGTAGTTTGCCATTGGTTCGCCCATACCCATGAACACCACGTTTGATACCCGCCCCGGTCCTCCAGGTATCTGGCCGCGGTCCAAGGAACGAGACCCCGCCAGTACCTGCTCGACGATCTCAGCAGTTGACAGATTCCGGGTGAGTCCGGCCTGCCCGGTCGCACAAAATGGGCAGTTCATGCCGCAGCCGGCCTGCGAGGAAATGCACATGGTGACGCGTTCTGGGTAGCGCATAAGCACCGATTCAACTAGTGCACCGTCGTGCAGCCGCCAGACCGATTTGACCGTGGTGCCCCCATCGCAGTCAATAACTCGAACCGGATTCAGCAACTCGGGCAGAAACATCTTCGCTACCTGTTGGCGCATTTCGGCTGGTAGATCGGTCCAGGTATCCGGGTCATCTGATAATCGCCCTAGCCAGTGTCGCGATACTTGGTCGGCTCTAAAAGCAGGTAAGCCCAATTCAGCAAACGCAGCACGACGTTGCTCAGGAGATAAATCCATCAGGTGTCGAGGCGGTTTGCCACGCCTTGGAGCTTCGAAGAGCAACTCACCCGGGCGCATCGCCGGCTTGGATTCTGACATCAGCTGGCTGCCAGCCCGGTGCCAAGGAATAGAGCAAATAGCGCCCAGGAGGTGAATGCATTTGGAATTAGTGAATCAAGCCGGTCCATCATGCCGCCATGACCTGGCAAAAAGTTCCCCATATCCTTGAGACCGAGGTCACGCTTTATTGCACTTTCAGCAAAGTCGCCCGCGGTTGCCGTGATAGCCAAGACAATGCCAGCAATCACCCCTTGCCACCTTGGCGCGTCAAGTAGCCACACGAAACTGGCCGCACCAACTGCACCTTGCACCAATATCGAGCCAGCGAAACCCTCCCAAGACTTCTTTGGGCTAATCTGCGCCGCGATCGGGTGCTTACCCAAGAAGACTCCCGCCGCATAACCACCAATATCGTTGGAGACGGTTAGCAGAATGAACACTAAGACTCGCTGTGCACCGTTATCAGCGGCCAAGGTAAGCATCAGGAAGGCCGCCATAAACGGGAGGTACGCAGCAACAAAGATACTTGCCGTTACATCGCGCACATACCCGTCGGTACCGCGACGAATCCGCCAAAACATCACGGCGAGAATCGTTAGGCCAAAGATAAGCAATTGCGCCAGTGGGCCCCAGAGGTATGCGGCACCTGGCAGCAACACGGCGGCAAGAAATAGTGGCGTGCGAGCAAGATGAATATCTCGCTTCCCGAATGCGAGGACAAATTCGCGAACCGCGACCACGATGGTGATTATCACCACGATGCCGAAAAGCCACTTAATAGTAAATAGGCTCACCAGCACCACCGCTGCGAGCGCAAGTGCAGACCCGATTGCAGCAGGGAGATTGCGCCCAGCTCGGGATTTCTTCTTCTTCGGATCTGCCGGCTTGTCGCTCAAGATTAGACCTCTAGCAGTTCTGCTTCTTTGTGCTTCAAGACTTCGTCAATATGCTCAACCTGCTTGTGGGTGGCATCATCTAGCTGCTTCTCAGCCCGGCGCACATCATCCTCGCCGGCCTCGCCTTCCTTTTGCATCTTGTCGAGTTGGTCTTTGGCGTGACGACGAATATTACGCACGGAGATCCGCGCGTCCTCTGCCTTATTCTTTGCGGCTTTTATGTATTCGCGGCGGCGCTCTTCGGTAAGTTGCGGAAGCACCACTCGGATCAGGTTGCCGTCATTTGACGGGTTGATACCAAGATCACTGTCACGCAGTGCCTTCTCGATCGCCCCGAAGGCGCCCTTGTCATACGGCAAGATGATGATCATGCGAGCCTCGGGAGTCTGAAATGAGGCAAGTTGATTCAGTGGGGTCATTGAGCCGTAGTAATCCACCACAATTTTGCTGAACATGGCAGGGGTGGCCCGGCCGGTGCGGATCGTCGAGAAATCCTCGCGCGCCACGGCAATGGCTTTGTCCATCTTCTCCTCGGCCTCAAGAAGTATCAGGTCAATTTGCTCACTCACGGTGCACTCCTTTACCCATAAATAGCACTCAGTACTTTGTACATCAAATTGCCGCAGAAACTAAAGTCCCGATGGTTTCGCCGCGAACAGCGCGGGCGATATTGCCTTCGACTAAAAGGTTGAAAACAACTATCGGGAGTTTGTTGTCCTGGCACAAGCTTATTGCGGTGGCATCAGCAACTTTAAGGTTTCTGTTTAGAACCTCGGCCGGAGTCAATGTTTTATACCTGGTAGCTTTCGGATTGGTTCGAGGATCATCATCATAAACACCGTCGACTCCCTTTGCCATCAGGACAACTTCAGCTCCGACCTCGAGCGCCCGCTGGGCTGCGGTGGTGTCGGTCGAAAAATAGGGCTGCCCTAAACCCGCACCGAAAATAACAACGCGGCCCTTTTCGAGATGTCGGATTGCGCGCCTTGGCACATAAGGCTCAGCAACCTGACCCATAGCGATCGCGGTTTGCACTCGGGTCTCGATACCTTGCCTTTCACAGAAATCTTGCAAGGCCAGGCAATTCATTACCGTTCCCAGCATGCCCATGTAGTCAGCGCGCGCTCGATCCATGCCGCGTTCTGACAATTGGGCCCCGCGGAAGTAGTTACCCCCGCCGATGACAACCGCGACTTGAGTACCCCCGCGAACTACATCAGCAATCTGGCGCGCAATTGAAGAAACCACATCGGGGTCAACACCGAGTGCACCCGAGCCGGCGAAAGCCTCACCCGAGAGTTTCAAAAGCACTCGGGACCAGCCGCCCACGGGTGCACTCGGCCAAATCTCGATGGTGCCGTCAAGGGACGGTTGAACCGCACCCGGGTTACTTGTTGGAGCCATCTACTTGATCCTCCCGCCCGATTGCGTCGAAACTCGTTGAACCTAGGACTGACCAGCCTCGAAGCGGGCAAATGCCGTAACCGTTGTCTTGGCATCACCAAGCACCTGAGCCACCGACCTCTTGTTATCAACGACGCTGGGTTGCTCTAGTAGCACGGTATCTTTATAAAACCCGTTTACCCGGCCTTCGACGATCTTCGGCAGTGCAGCTTCGGGCTTGCCTTCTTCTTTGGCGGTTGCTTCGGCGATTCGGCGCTCATTTTCGACAACATCTGCCGGCACCTCATCGCGCGTCACGAACTGCGGCCGCATTGCGGCGACCTGCATTGCAGCACCACGTGCTGCTTCTTCTTCACCCGTGTACGCAACAAGCACGCCAACCTGTGGGGGTAGATCAGAGGCTCGACGGTGCAGATACAAAGCCACCGGTGGAGTAAGTACCACCACTTTGCCCAGCTCTATCTTTTCGCCGATAACACCGGCTAATTCGGCAATAGCATCGCCCACCGTGCGGCCATCGGCAAGGCTTGCAGCACCCAAAGCGGCACCATCACCAATTTGGCCAGCAGCGGCGGTTTTAACAATGGCCTCCGAAAGTGCCTGGAAGTCAGCGCTCTTGGCAACGAAGTCGGTCTCGCAGAGCAACTCGATCATCGCATTACCGTCGGCGGCAACTAGCCCATTGGAAACCGTGCGTTCGGCACCGCGCTTGGCAGCCTTCGCGGCACCAGAAATACGGAGAATCTCAACAGCCTTGTCGAAGTCGCCATCGGCTTCTTCGAGGGCACGCTTGCACTCCATCATTCCGGCGGCCGTGGCGTCGCGGAGCTTCTTAACTTCTGCGGCGGTGATATTCGCCATGGTGATCTTGGATCCCTTTCGCTTATTGAACTTCGGTTTCGACGACTACGACGGGCGCGGCCTCCGTGTCTACAACTACAATTACGTCTTCGGAACTTGGGCCGGCAAGTAGCTCGCGCTCCCACTCGGCAAGTGGCTCCTCGGTGCTTTCGGCATCAGCGATCGCGCGACCGGCGCGGGCCATCAGGCCCTCAGCCACTGCATCAGCGATAACACGCGTGAGTAGTGCGACCGAGCGAATGGCATCGTCATTTCCCGGGATTGGGAAATCGACGACATCAGGGTCGCAGTTCGTGTCGAGGACAGCGATCACGGGGATACCGAGCTTATGCGCCTCGCCTACCGCAATATGTTCCTTATTCGTATCAATGATCCACACCGCGCTAGGGATTTTGGTCATATCGCGGATACCACCAAGGGTCTTTACCAACTTGTCCTTCTCGCGACGCATCATGAGAAGTTCTTTCTTGGTTAATCCTGATGCAGCGACGTCCTCAAAGTTGATCGACTCAAGTTCCTTCATGCGACGAAGGCGCATCGAAACTGTGTTGAAGTTAGTTAGCATGCCGCCGAGCCAACGCTGATTGACATATGGCATGCCAACGCGCGTGGCCTGCTCAGCGATAGCCTCTTGGCCCTGCTTCTTGGTGCCAACGAACATAATGCTGCCGCCGTGGGCAACTGTCTCGCGGACGTATTCATAGGCGCGATCGATATAAGACAGCGACTGCTGAATATCAATTATGTAGATCCCGTTGCGCTCGGTGAAGATGAATCTCTTCATCTTGGGGTTCCAGCGACGGGTCTGATGCCCGAAGTGGACACCACTTTCGAGCAGTTGACGCATGGTCACAACAGCCATGGCAGAGCACTCCTTCGGCGCGCCGGGGTAACCGGCGCTTCGGTTCTTGGCTTCGGCCGGGTGGCCGATGCCCCTGACGACTTCCGAGTCGGGCTCCCACCGAAGTGGGACCGTGCCGTGTCGGCCTTGGCCATGAGGGAAGAGCGCCAAGGAAAAGCCGTGCGTATTTCGCCCTATCCTAGGGGACAGCCGCTGGTGCTTTATCCACAGGCCGCCGCTACCTAGCCCACCGGCCAATTCGGGCTCCTGGCAACACCACCCCTTTGCCAGCAGGCTCCACAGATGACACCCTTAC
Organism: Actinomycetes bacterium; assembly: GCA_037138935.1. GTDB lineage: Bacteria > Actinomycetota > Actinomycetes > S36-B12 > S36-B12. The sequence continues at coordinate 792 of JBAXHK010000013.1, read as the reverse complement.
TTATCGCTCCATTGGCCATCACCTTTTGGGTTTGGCCGGTCTCGCCCGTGGCCGTGGTTGCCGGCTTTGACCCACCCGAAAAGGTGTGGTCGGCCGGGCACCGCGGAATTGACCTGGCCGCCGCGCCCGGCCAGGAAGTTAGGGCCATCGGCCCTGGATCGGTAGCGTTTGCCAACTCCATCGCGGGCCGGCCGGTAATTTCAATCGAGCACGGGGCGCTGCGATCCACCTACGAGCCGGTGCGCGCCCTAGTCGCCCCCGGAGACACCGTGCGCGCCGGGCAACTCCTCGGCTGGGTCGCTACCGGAGGCCACTGCGCCGATCACTGCTTACATCTTGGGATTAAGTCAGGCACTGAATATCTGGACCCGTTACTGCTACTGAGTAGACGCCCAGCAGTTCTTAAACCGAATCGTCTTCGGCTCGGGGGTGCGCCTGCACGAATGACTTACGCAGCCGCTCAACCGATACATGGGTATAGCGCTGGGTGGTCTCCATCGTGGCATGGCCCAAAAGCTCCTGCACAGCGCGCAGATCCGCACCGCCCTCCAGCACGTGGGTCGCGGCGGTGTGCCTTAAACCATGTGGAGCGAGCTTCGGCACACCCGCAGCCAAAGTTAGGCGCCCCACCGTGGTGCGCACCGCACGTTGATCCAGTCGACCGCCCCGCGCGCCAATAAGCAGCGCCCCACCACTCGCTGGCTTGGCCAGTTGCGCTCGTACCTCGAGCCATGCACTTATTGCCTGCGCCGCTGGCACCCCAAATGGCACCACCCGCTCCTTATCACCTTT
>JBAXHK010000012.1:0-11643 GCA_037138935.1 Actinomycetes bacterium | reverse complement strand
GGCTGCTACGTCAATCTCGGCCATTCCGGTGAAGCCGGTCTCAACAACCAACTCCGCGCGATACTCCTCGGCCATCAGGCCAACGGCTGAGGCTTTTACCCGCATTGGAAGGTCCTTGCTGACAAGGACTACATCACTACCTTCATTGGACAAACTACGCGCCACTGCCAAAATGCGAGTGTCGTTATCACCTAGTTGGAAACCTGTCGGCAGTACCGAAGTATCAATGTGGTTGAGCTCAACCCGCAAGGTGCCGCCCAACTCACCAACCGACATCGGGGCATCGAGTCGACCATGTGAAATGCGAAGATCATCGAGTAGCCGAAGTGCATTACGCGCGAAGTACCCAAGTTCCGGGTGGCTGCGCTTCGCCTCTAGCTCGATGATCACCACCACAGGAATGACAACGTCATGCTCATCAAAACGCAACATCGCTCGGGGGTCAGACAATAAAACTGAAGTATCAAGAACGTAAGTGCGGCGAGCGGGGCTGGACTTTGGTGAGGTCACGAAGCCTCCTGTGCGGCCGCAAGCGGCCTGGCGCGGAAACGGGTCCGCGGCTTGCGAACCCGCGAGTCTGACGCTAAAGGGACAAAGGCGACATAGCGCGGTGACACGCCGGTAACTAAATGCCGAACCGGCGCTGCCGATCGGCATAGGCGCGCAGGGCGCGCAGGAAGTCAACATGCCGAAAATCAGGCCAATAGGCCTCGCAGAAGTAAAACTCCGAGTGCGCACTTTGCCAGAGGAGAAATCCAGAAAGCCTCTGTTCACCCGATGTTCGGATGACAAGATCAGGATCTGGCTGACCTTTTGTGTAGAGATGCTCAGTGATGTGCTCGACATCAATTATTTGGGCGAGCTCATCAATGCTCGTGCCCTGGCTGGCTTGCTCCTGAAGTAGCGCGCGCACGGCATCAACGACTTCACGGCGCCCGCCGTAACCCACCGCGATGTTGACAAGTGACCCAGCGACATCCGCCGTTGCCTCCTGTGCCTCTTTCAGCATCCGAGCGGTGCGGTCTGGTAACAAATCCAAGGCGCCGACCGGGTGGAGCCGCCACCGGCCTTGGGTAACAAGGCCCGTCACGGTCTCTTCGATGATCTCAAGGAGTGCACCGAGCTCAGGCTCGGGGCGGCCTAGGTTGTCGGTAGATAGCAGCCACAAAGTAACCACTTCGACGTCTACCTGATCGCACCAACCCAAGAAATCGACGATCTTCGCGGCCCCAGCGCGGTGGCCGGCCGAGGATGATGAGCCCTGCTCTCTTGCCCAGCGCCGGTTGCCGTCGAGAATTACCCCGATATGCCGCGGACGATCAGCCGGCGGAATCTGCCCCAGGAGATTGCGTTCATAGACGCCATATAGAAGATTTCGAAGACCCACATGCGCAGGCTACTCCGCTCGATCTACCGAAGTGGGCCTTATCGCTCCAGCGGGCTGCACGTTGCTACCGCGACCCGGGGCAATATGTCGCAGAAGTCCCGTAAACCCGAGGTATTTCATTCCGTAATCGACGCGACCTGTTTCGCTAACTCGACCGCTGAGGTCGTCGGGCGCTGACAGGTGAACCCCAGACACACATAGGCGGTCGGCAATTCGTCCAGAGCCGGTCTTTCGCGCAGCAGCGGCACACTGGAAAGTTCACCGGCAACACCCAGCGCGGTAACCGCTCCCGGCGAAACTGACATCAGCGCGACATGATGCAAGGTGGCGGCGGTGGGGTCTGAAGGCGTACCGATAATCGCAATCTCCAACGGGCCGGCGAGTAATGCAGACGCCCCCGCTAAACCCCAACCGGCTGCCCTTGGTGAGCGCAGCGCCAGAACTTTTGCCGCACCTAACGCGCGCTCTGCTATCGCTCGATACTCGCCGAGCCCGGTCAGCGCCGAAAAGGTGATACACGCATTGGCGGTAGCAAACCAACCGGACGGCTCCGCATTGTCTGAGGCGTCACGCGGACGACGCACCAATGCCGGGGCGTCGTCGGCCGTGTCAAAGAAACCGCCGTCACCGTCAGCGAAATGCTGAATCGCAATATCAAGCAGCATGCCGGCTAGAACTAGCCATTCATCAGCTCCGGTAACTTGATAAAGCGCCAGAAAACCCTCGGCCACACTGCCGTAGTCATCCAGCACACCATTATTAGCGCCAGTCCTACCATCGCGCGACGTGCGGCACAGCCGGTCATCATCATGGGCACCCAAATGCACCGCGAGCAATAGGTCGGCCGCCCCCAAGGCCGCTTCAATCCACTCCGGTCGAGCGAATAGCGCACCTGCTTCCGCCAGAGCGGCAATCGCGAGCCCATTCCAGGCCGCCACCACTTTGTCATCGCGACCCGGGCGCACCCGTTTGGCCCTAGCTGCAAGTAGAGCCGAGCGAACTTGCTCCCACCGGGGCAAATCCTCGGGCTCATCTGGCAGCTGCAGGGTCGAAAGCCCATGCTCAAAGGTGCCCGGCTCGGTTACCACAAGTAACCCCGCGGCCCATTCGCCATCTTCAACGCCCAGCACCTCAATTAGCTGCTGGGGCGACCAGGCGTAGAACAAACCTTCAACACCTTCACTATCGGCATCTAGTGCCGAAGCGAAGGCACCTTCCCGGGTTGTCATTTCACGCAGCAGAAACTCGGCTGTCTGATGCACCACCCGCTCAGCCAGCGCCGATCCAGTCAAGCGCCACCAATGTGCATAAACGCGTAGCAAGAGGGCATTGTCATAAAGCATCTTTTCAAAATGTGGCACCACCCAGTTCGCGTCCACCGAGTAACGAGCAAAACCGCCCCCTAGTTGATCAAAAAGCCCACCACGCGCCATTGCCGATAACGTTCTTTCCGCCATCGCTAGGGCGAATGCATCATCAGTTCGTGCCGCCTCACGCAGGAGAAACTCAAGGAGCATGGACGGCGGAAACTTCGGTGCGCCACCAAAACCTCCCTGCACCGAATCGAAGTCGCGCTCGGTGGCAGCTACGGCATCACGAAGGTCTGCGGCATCGGGTGGCCTGTTGACTTGCATTGGCATAGTTCGTTCATTAATCGCGGTGATGATCCGTTGTCCCGCCGCCAATACCTCATCGCGGCGCTGTGTCCAAGAATCAGTAATCGCCGAAAGGAGTTGCGGGAACGAGGGCAACCCATGCCGTGGAGTCGGTGGAAAATAAGTTCCCGCATAAAACGGGTGGGCTTCATGATCCAAAATCACCGTCATCGGCCAGCCGCCATGTCCGGTCATCGCCACCGTGACGCCCATATAAACCGAGTCGATATCCGGGCGCTCCTCGCGATCAACCTTGATAGAAACGAAGTTCGCATTCAAGTAGTCCGCGGTGGCCTCATCTTCAAATGATTCGTGAGCCATGACATGACACCAGTGGCAAGCGGAATAGCCGATCGACAGGAAAATTGGTACATCGCGGCGACGCGCCTCGTCGAATGCCGCTTCGGACCACTCCCACCAGTCAACCGGGTTGTCGGCATGCTGAAGGAGATACGGACTCGTCGAATCACTTAACCGGTTGACCACGATGAGCCTACAGTTCTTAAGCCCGCAGAGCCTGCGCTAGTTCATCAAAGCCATCTACCATCAGCTGCATGTCTGCAGCCGTATGTGCGAGCGATACCAACCACTGCTCATCGAGGCCGGGCGGGGTCAAAATACCGCGATTGACCCCCCACAGCCAGCTAAGTTCAGCGGCCCCAAAATCGGTGCGCTTGTAGTCACGGTAGGTGCGTACCGGGGTCGTTGACCAAGTGATCGCACCCTTGACGCCGAAGCCCACGGTATGTGCTGGTAGTTCGTGGCGCAAGATAATTTCGTCAACGGCGCGCAGCGCACCTTCATTTACTAATTCGGCGGCCGCGAGGGCCTCCGCGGTGCAAACATCATCAACGGCAGCGGCAGCGGCCATCACGAGTGGGTTACCGTTGTAAGTGCCGAAGTGCGGCATCCGGCCATCGGTAACCGCCGCCATCACCTCGGCCCGACCACCAAAAGCCGCCAGCGGTAACCCGCCGCCAATGCTCTTCGCGAGGCAGACTAAATCTGGTGTGACTCCAAGACGCTGCGAAGCCCCACCGTAACCGGCGGTGAGCCCGGTCTTCACTTCATCGAAAACCAACAGGACACCGTGCGCGTCACAGGCCGCACGTACCCCGGCAAGATAACCGGCGTCTGGAACCACAATTGAAATATTTTCGAGCACCGGCTCCATCACCACAGCTGCAATCTCGTCACTATGTGCGCTCAAAATTTCAACAAGTCGCTCAAGGTTGTTATAAGGCACTACGTGAACAGTGCCGGCCTCAACATCAAATGGCACGACCGGAATTGGGAAGCCTTCCGGGCCAGCTTCGGCAACAGGAGGTTTGGCTGAAACTACTAACGCGTCATACCCGCCGTGGTACCCGCCCTCGATCTTCACAATTGCATGGCGATGGGTGTAGGCCCGCGCAGTGCGCACGGCATACATGGTGGCCTCGGTACCTGAGTTGGTGAAGCGCACTAGGTCAAGCCCGAACCGGCGCTGGAACCGCTCAGCAACCTCGGTGGCCGATGGTGAAGGGGTAACGAACAAAGTACCTGTTTCAAGTGCCAGAGTGACGGCGGCAACAACACTTGGGTTTAGGTGACCAACCAACATGGCGCCAAAACCCATTGAGAGGTCAAGTAGTGGTCGTCCGTCTACATCTTTTAACCAAGCACCTTTTGCTGATTCGATCGAGATCGGATAGGGATCCCAGTGTTGGAATGACGACGGCACTCCGAGTGGCAACGACCCGGTGGCGCGAACATGGTGAGCCGCTGATCCACCGGTGGTCGCGGCGAATCTCTCCCACTCACTGTCAAGTAACGCCTGTACCCGAGCCGGATCGACCGGCAAAGATGCACTAGTTGGCACACTTCGCCAGGTGGCTGGGTCAGGTGGTGGCCAGTTGGTAGTCAGGGCGGGTGTAGTGATCGTTGACATCTCGCAGAGCTCCAAGGTAGGACCAAAATCCGGCAACTGACCATGATGCTAGTCGGGTCGGGTGCCCGGGGCTCCAAAGGCTAACGTTGACCCATGCGACGCCTTATTGAAGTTTCCAGGTACGTGGTTGCCGTGCCCGCTATCGGCTCCATCATCGGATCCTTTGTCTTGATGATCATCGGGGTCTGGGAGATCGGGGGCGCGATTATAAACCTCTTCAATCAATCGATTTCCATTAAGCAATCAGTTGTTGGGATTTTGACGGCGGTAGACATTTTGCTGCTGGCCACGGTGCTCCTGGTGATCGGCTACGGGCTCTATGAGTTATTCGTTGACAGTTCGGTGCAGCTACCGGATTGGTTGGAGATTCGCTCACTTGATGACCTGAAGAACAAGCTAATCGGCGTGGTTGTCGCAATCATCGCGGTAGTTTTCCTCGGGATTCTCGTTGACCTCAACGAGTCGAGCGATATCTTGTACGTCGGGTGCGGGGCCGGGGCGGTCGTACTCGGACTGGCCGCCTTCATTTTCGCCAGTAATAAGAGATAGGTCGACAAATGGCTACCACCGCACCTGCCCCGCGTTGGTTCACCGAAACCGAAGCCGATCACTCTCATCTGTACGTCGAACGCATTCGCGAGATGGCCGCCGACGGCGATGATCTCGGCGGTGAAGCCCGTTTGATCGATGCGATGGTGCCGCGCGGTTCGCGCATTTTGGATGCGGGTTGCGGCCCCGGTCGGGTTGGTGCTGTTCTACATGCCTGCGGACATCAGGTGGTTGGGGTCGATGTCGATCCCGAACTAGTAGCCGCCGCGAAGGCCGATCACGTGGGCCCCACTTGGTTAGTCGCCGACCTAAGTGAACTTAAACTCTCGGCCCAAGGACAGGGTGAGCCATTCGATGCAGCCGTCATGGCCGGTAATGTGATGGCCTTCGTGGCACCCGGTACCGAGCAACTCGTACTTACCCGCGTTGCGCAGCACTTGAAACCAGATGGCTTCTTGGTGGTTGGGTTTCACGCAGATAGATACGAGATGGGCGAATTCGATAAGCATCTAACCGGGGCCGGATTCACGCTCGAACACCGCTTCGCCACCTGGGATCTACGCCCCTGGCGCCTTGACGCAGACTTCGCCGTCAGCGTGCTTCGCCTATAAAATCTGCAGAACCTGCCGCAACAAGGTGCCATAGCCCGGGCCGCGCGGGTATGGTGGCCGAAACTCTTTGGACAGGGGGCTGGTGAAGTACTTTCTGCCGCTGACCGATCCCATTTTGGAGATGGTCGATATCAGCGTCAAGCTAAGTGGGCTGCAAATCCTCGATAGCGTCAGCATCGGGGTACCCCAAGGCACGGTAACTGGCTTGATCGGCCCCAACGGCGCGGGCAAGACCACCGTCTTCAACGTAATTAGTGGATTCGTCGCAGCAGACTCCGGGTATCTCAAGGTTGATGGTAAGAAGCAAAAGCATGTGCACCCCCATCACCTAACAAAGAAGGGCATCGCCCGCACCTTGCAGGGAGTCGGACTCTTCCCGACCATGAGTGCCCTCGAAAATGTCATGATCGGCGGCTCATCGCAGGTGCGTAGCGGGATCATCGCGCAAGCACTGGCAATGCCTTGGACCGACGTGGAGCAGAACCGATTGCGTGCGCAATCCATGGCAGTACTCGGTGAGCTCAATATCGCTGACGCGGCTAATAGGTTGCCCGGTGAACTGCCCTACCCCATCCAAAAACGAGTAGCACTCGCGCGAGCCCTAGTTAGTGACCCGCAGGTACTACTGCTGGACGAGCCCGCCGGTGGCATTAGTGCGGCAGATATTTCTGAGTTGGCAGAGCTGATTCGAAGTTGGGTACCTAAGCGCACAGTTCTGCTAGTTGAACATCACATGGAATTAGTCATGGAAGTCTGCGACCTAATTTGGGTTCTTGATGCCGGCAAAGTTATTGCAGCCGGCACTCCCGATGAAGTCCGTCGAGACCCGGCCGTACTGGCTGCTTATCTCGGTGAAGACGGCGCACCCTGATGCTAACCATCACCGATCTGTCAGTGAACTACGGTGCCGTGCAGGCCCTGTCCGGCGTCTCGATCGAAGTGCCAAAAGGTGAGGTCACCGCCGTTATCGGTGCCAATGGGGCCGGCAAGTCAACTCTCATGCGCACTTTGTCCGGGTTAGTTAGGCCAGGATCCGGCGGTGCAACTGCTGGCGGTGTCACAATCACCGGCCGTAAACCCGAAGACATCGTCCGCCTTGGCGTCTCTCTCGTACCCGAAGGCCGGTCCACCATTCCTGAGTTAACCGTCGAAGAAAATCTGCGACTTGGCGGCCTATGGCGTGACAAAGCAGGGCGCAACTCAACACATGCGCAGGTTTTTGACTTATTTCCGGTGCTTGCGCAGCGGCGCAAGATGCGAGCCGACACGCTAAGCGGCGGTGAACGTCAGCAACTTGCAATTGGCCGGGCCTTGATGTCGGATCCAAGGGTGCTACTACTTGATGAACCATCACTTGGCCTAGCACCACTCATCGTCACGCAGATTCTTGAACTTGTGAGTCGACTCGCTAGTGAATCAGATCTAGCCGTACTGCTAGTTGAACAAAACGCCGTTACTGCCTTACGCGTTGCCACTACAGGAGTCGTACTTAACCTCGGCAAAGTAGTGATGATCGGCAGTGGTGCAGAAATCGCGTCCGATGAACAACTTCGACATGCCTACTTGGGCTACTAGTAGGTGACACATGACTACATTCATTGACTACCTCCTAGGTGGCCTTGGATCGGGCGCGATCATTGCGCTGATGGCACTCGCCTTGGTCCTCATTTGGCGTTCAACTCGCGTGGTCAACTTTGCGCAGGTTGGCCAGGCCATGTTCACGACCTTCATCGCGCTTTCCATTCAGACCTGGACCGGCTCTTGGTATATAGCTTTGATCGGGGCCCTGGCCGCCGGCGCGGTACTTGGGGTGATTGTCCAATACCTAGTACTTCGCCCGGTGAAAAGAAATGACACATCCGGTGCGATCATTGCAACGTTTGGCGTACTCATCGCATTACAGGCTGCGGCGGGCATGATTTGGCCCGGTGGCGGTCAGGCATACCCGCAGCCATTTAATAACTCCGGTATCGAGTTCGCCGGCCGAGTCTGGCCGATCTCGATCTATGATTTCGTGGTCATCGGGATCACCGCATTGCTTGTTCTTGGCCTCACCCTGCTCTTCACCAAGACCTCACTCGGACTGTCGATGCGCGCCGCCGCATTTAATCCTGAGGTGGCCAGGCTATCTGGGGTGCGGGTATCGCGTGTATTGACTTTCGGCTGGGCGTTGGCTGGTTCAGTTGGCGCGGTTGCCGGCGTGTTGGTTGCCCCTGTTTCAACAATTTCACCGAATAGTTTCGACATCCTCCTAGTTTTCGCTTTTACCGCCGCCGTTATTGGCGGCCTTGACTCCTTGATAGGAGCAATTTCAATTGGTGTCTTCACCGGGTTAGTGATTTCACTCGTCTCGGGCTATAGCGATTCAGGCAATGCACCGGTCGTTGCATTGTTGTTACTCGCACTGAATCTGATCCTTAAACCTGAAGGCCTCTTCAGCCACCACAAAGCTCGATCGGTCTAGGGGCGCGCATGATGAACTTGCTGCGTCTTCCGGGCGCCCGTTTCTTAAGCCATCTAGCCATCGTTTTTGTGATTTGGGCCGCGTTGATGCGAATCAACGATGGCATCGATCCGCTAATGAGCTACTACCTCGCACTCGCTGCGATGTATGCGACAGCAATGTTCGGCATGGTGATACTTGTCGGCTTATCCGGTCAGGTGTCCTTGGGTAATGGCGCACTCATGGCAATCGGCGGCTATGTATTCGCGCTCACGAGCCTTAACTGGCAGACCGTGCCAATTGTTGGATGGCAATGGAATCCCATCTGGTCGATGATCTTTGCCGGCTTCGGGGGTATCGCGGTCGGTCTCCTCATCGGCTGGATAGGCGCCCGGCTGCGCGGCCCCTACCTTGCCGGCTTGACTCTTGGCATTGCCGTGGGAATCCCAGCCATCGCGACCCGGTTCCCCGAAATCTTCGGTGGCGAAACCGGGCTGATGCTGACCGTGCCTTATCCCGCAGGTGGTTACGCCCCTGCGGTGGAGCCGGTGCCGGTTGATGAAACACCGTTAGCTGAGGCGCCGCTGGAGCAAGCACCACTTGACGAGGTGCCTACCGAGCAGGCACCACTCGAGCAAGCACCACTCGATGCTGAAACAGCCGGCGCTGGCGACATGCTGACCGCCGACAACTTCCCCAGTGCCGAAAGTTCACCTGCTGCTGGCGACATGCTGACCGCCGACAACTTCCCCAGTGCCGAAAGTTCGCCAAGTGCTTTGGCGCTGCCATCAGATGCCGGCCTCCCGAGTGACATTGATCCGATCGCAGGAGGCGATGCACTACTCGCGGGTAGCGCCTTTGTTCTCGAGCGCTGGCAAGCCTCACTCGCGGTTACCGCAGCCTGCATCATCGGTTTCTTAGCACTTAACTTGGTGCGCGGGCGCCAAGGGCGAATGTGGCGCGCGGTCCGCGACGATGAAGTCGCCGCTGCCGTTTCCGGGATTTCCCCGGCCGGTTCAAAGATTTCGGCATTTGTGGTCAGCAGCTTCTTTGCCGCCATTGCCGGCGCCGTATTCGCCCAGATTCTCAGTTATGTCGGGCCAGGGGCTTTTGGGCTCGGGCTCTCCCTATCGCTACTGGTAGGTGTGGTGCTCGGTGGCCGAGCTTCCCTAGGTGGCGCGATAATCGGTGGCGTATTACTGGTCGCCCTGCCCCAGTTGGTATTCAATATTGCCGGCGGTCGCGGCTGGCCGGCCAATGTGACCGACAATGCGCCAAACCTGGTTTATGGCCTGCTGGTCGTGCTCGTGGTATTGATTGCACCCGGTGGCATCTTGGGAAGCCTGAAGGATGGCACCCGACGATTGCTGGCCAAGTCCCGCACCGCCCCTTAGGTTTCCTATTTGTCCGTTTTGGGAATTTTTCATCGGGACAAACGGCCAAATTCGCCGTACCTTTTGCACATACCACCTGAACAAAAGGTTACTGGCTAGTAGCGTAGCGATATACCGAGCACGCACCATGCGTGTCCGCAGTCGAGCCTCTCCCCTAATTCAGGGGGGAAAGTTAAACGGGAGGAAATACGTGAGAACCACCTATGCGGCGCGCGTGGTCGCCGCTGGAGCCGTGGCAGCGCTTGCGCTTGCCGCAGCCGTTCCAGCCCAAGCAGCAAGGATTCAGGCAGCCGATCCCGGTGTCTCAAAAACCGAGATCGTGATCGGCACCACCACACCGTTAACCGGACCAGCCTCCCCTGGCTATATGTATGTGGCGCCGGCAGCAAAAGCGTACTTCGATTACGTCAATTCAAATGGCGGCATCAACGGACGTAAAATCAATTATGTCTACCTTGATGATCAGTACAACCCTGCTCTAACGAAGAAGCAGACGAATCAACTGATCCTGAGCGACAAAATCTTTGCGATGTTCGGTGCTCTCGGTACCCCCACGCACTCCGCTGTCGTCGCTGACCTGAACCGTCGCGGAATCCCCGACGTATTCGTCAACACCGGCTCATCGAACTTCGATAATCCATCGAAGTACCCGATGACTTTCCCATTCTTCCCGTCATATTTGGTGGAAGCAAAAGTCATGGGTTACTACATGGCCAATGACGCCACGCTAAATGCCAAGAAGAAGTGCCTGTTCTATCAGGACGGTGAATTCGGCGATAACGCCAAGGTTGGCTTCAACGCCGCGGGTACCACCTTCGCCGCTGAGACTTCTTACTACTCCGGCCAGCAGGTTGCGCCATTTACTGCGCAGGTAGCGAAGTTGAAGGCCGCCGGCTGCGAGTTGGTCGTCTTCTTCGGTGTCACCTCGGCAACTGCTCAGTTGCTCGGCACCGCCGCCAAGTCGGCATTCGCACCAACGTGGATGATCACGTCGGTTGGCTCTGACCCATCGGTGGTTGGCGCAGCACTGGGTGCAGCAGGTAACACGCTGCTCAAGGGTGTCTACACACCGAGCTTCCTGGTGCCTATCCAAGACACCACGAACGCCTATGTCAGCCAGATGAAGGTGATCGCGGATAAGAACGCTCTGCCGTGGAACTTCTACACCTACTACGGCTTGAACACCGCTTATGTCTTGGCGCAGGCCATCAAGGCTGCGGGCACCGACTTGACGAGGGCGAGTTTGATCAATGCGCTCCAGACCAAGGCCAGCACCTTTAGGTCAGCGGCTATAGCACCAATGCTGATCAGTGCGAAGTCACATCAGGGGCTAAACGGCTACTACATGGGCCAGTACAACGCAACGGGCCAAGTAGAGCGCCTGACGAGTTACATCATGACGGCAACGAACACGACTTCTGGCACCGCTAAGAAGACCACGTTCAAGCCCGGCGCACCCACCTCCAAGTTGCTTCCGTAGATGAGGACACCAATGAAAATCAAAATGTCTCGCCGCATTGTTGCGGTACTCGCCACGTCGGGGTTGCTGCTCGCAGCAGCCCCGGCACTAGCGCCGGCCCAAGCGGCCGATGCCTGTGCACTCGGTGCCACCTGTGAGGGCAGCCTCACCGGTTCACTTGGTGCATCAACATTCAAGATCGTGATGCCAACGAC